>JAIRNB010000356.1 GCA_031258265.1 Treponema sp.
TCCGGCTGGTTCTCCGGGATTCTCACCGCATCGGATGAAAGGGGAATACGGCTGGAAAAGGACGGGGAAGAACAGCCCCTGTCCTACGATATTATCGCCAAGGCCAGGCTGGAAGACCGGTAAGTCCGGCTCGAAGCGGGTATCCGGGCGCATTTCCTCCAGTATCGGGAACCGGGCTATCCCTTCCCTCAGCCGAAATATTCGTCCGGAGGGTGGGGGGTAGCGGAATAACCGCTGACGCGGTTATTTCCGGAGTTTCATGCAAGCCTACGGCTTGCGCGAAACTCCAGCGTGGACCTAACTAAGCCCGCGGGTATGAAGCGAAGGGGGGGCCAAAAATAGGCAACCGCAGGTTGTATATTAAGATGATGTGGCATGGCCTAGCGCCAATGGATGCCCCAGTTTGGACTTATGCGGCCAAGCTTTAGCTTGGCCAGAGCGCGCGCCCAGACCAATGCGCCTGTGCATATAGGGGGGGGTAGTGGAGTAGACCGGACCGGGCGAAGCCCGGGAGGACTACGGAACGAGGGGGGGCCAGAATAAATGCGCCGCACAGCCGCTAATTGTCCGGGGAAGCGGGCCCCCCCTGCCGTATAAACAGGGGCTTCATTGCCCCTTTGTCCGGGATGGCGTAAACTGGGCGGACATGAGAACTATCGAAGCCAGGGTCCTTAGTCCTGTGGTAAGGGACCTTTTTATCCAGGCCAACAGGGAACTCCCCCCGGACGTACGGGACCGGATCCGCGCCTTCAGGGACAAGGAAACCTGGGCGCCGGCCAGGGAAACCCTGGACCGGATCATCAGCAACTTTGAGCTGGCGGAAAAAAACCGAACCCCTATCTGTCAGGACACGGGGATGGCCTGTGTATTCCTGGAGATTGGGGAGGACCTTTTTATCCGGGGGAATATCGCCGATGCGGTGAACGAGGGAGTCCGCCGGGCCTGCGGGGAGGGGTATCTCCGGGCCTCGGTGGTGGCCGATCCGCTCCGGCGGGGGAATACGGGGGACAATACTCCGGCCCTGCTCTACACCGACCAGGTTAGGGGGGAGGGGCTTAGGGTTATTGTGGCCCCCAAGGGTTTCGGCAGCGAAAACATGAGCCGGACAAAGATGCTTTCCCCGTCCCAGGGTCTTGGGGGCCTCAAGGATTTTGTGGTCTCCACGGTGGAGGAGGCGGGTCCTAACCCCTGCCCCCCCGTGGTCGTGGGTGTCGGGGTGGGGGGCAGTTTTGACAAGGCGGCACTCCTGGCGAAGAAAGCCCTGCTCCGGCCCCTGGGACAGGCCAACAAGGACCCCTTCTACGGGGAACTGGAGGCGGAGCTTCTGGAAAGAATAAACGCCCTGGGTATAGGGCCCCAGGGATTCGGCGGCCTTACCACCGCCCTGGCGGTTTCCATTGAGGTAATGCCTACCCATATCGCCGCCCTGCCCTGCGCGGTGAACATCAACTGCCATGTAAGCCGCCATGCGGAAAGGGAACTGTGATGATAAAATGTATAGAACTGCCCCTTACCAGGGAAAAGGCGGCCCCCTTTAACGCGGGAGACAGGGTTCTCCTTTCCGGTACTATCTATACCGCCCGGGACGCGGCCCACAAGCGGCTGGACGCCCTGCTTGACGCGGGCCGGCCCCTTCCCTTCCCCCTGGAAGACGCCTGTATCTACTATGCTGGTCCCAGCCCGGCGGCGCCGGGGCAAATTATCGGTTCCGCGGGCCCCACCACCAGCGGCCGGATGGACGCCTGGGCCCCCCGGCTTCTGATGCTGGGTCTGCGGGGGATGATCGGCAAGGGGGAACGTTCCGGTGAGGTGATCCGGGCAATTAGGTGGGCGGGGGGCCTTTACTTTGGGGCCATCGGCGGGGCCGGGGCCCTCCTCTCCCGGTGTATCACCGGATGCGAAATTATCGCCTTTGAAGACCTGGGGACCGAAGCGGTAAGGCGGCTTACGGTAAAAGATTTTCCCGTCACCGTGGTCATCGACAGCCGGGGGGAGAATCTCTACCGCAGCGGCCGGCACGCCTACCTTTTAAGCCTGTCCGGGGGCAAAAAACCAGGGGCTTTGAAACCATAAGGTTTCGCCCCTTGTTTTTTTATATTTTGAGCAAATCCCACATATTTTGGACAAATGAGCTTATTCCAAAAGCTAAAGTTTTAGAACAGCCTGAAATAATAAATATTTCTGACAAACCTTAAAACCCCGCCGGTTTTTGGAAATGTTCTTTTAAGCGGGAATCTACGGAAGACCGGCGTTTCCGGCGGCCCATTCTTCCAGCCCCTGGAATATAAGCTTCCCCACCACGGAACCGCCGTCCAGTACGCCGATGCTCTTGTCCCCATAGTAAGCGGCCCTGCCGTGAACGGACCGCATGTTCCGGGTAGCCTCCGAACCTTCCGCCGCGGCTTGGGCCGCCGCCCGGTACATGGAAAGCCCGCCCTCGGCGGCGTGGGCTTTAAGGGCCTGGATCGCGGGGGCAAGGGAATCGAGGATTGTCTTTTCGCCGGGTTTGGATTTCGCCTTCTCCATAATGTTTGCCAGGGCCGCCTCCATGGCGGAGGCAAGCTCCCCGGCCCCGGCTTCTTCCTTTCCCTTTAGCGCCCTTGCCATGCCCATGAAGCCGAAAGAAATAATGGTCCCCAAGCTGGAAGGGGCGGCCTCGTTGAAAACGCCGCCGCATTTCATAAGGACCTTTCCCAGATCCTTTTCCTCCACGGCGGCAAGGTAATCGCCGGCCGCCTGAAAACCCGCTACCATGGATATTCCCAGGTCCCCGTCGCCGTTTTGTTGATCCAGTTCCACCAGATAATCCCGGTTCGCCGCCATAAGCCTATTCACCGCATCCATGGCCCCCCGCAGCGTTACTACGTTCATATCAGGCTCCTACTTGTTAAGGCTGGTATAAAAGGGGGTATTGGCCGGGGCCCGGAGAAGTTCCCTGAGTTCGGCGTCCAGCTTAATAAGGGACACGGAGAGTCCCTGCATCTCCATGGAGGTGGCGAATTCCCCGATATGGGGCATGAACACCCTGGCCCCCTTGGCCGTAAGGAAGGCGTGGATTTTCCGGTATACGATAAACTGTTCCTCCAGGGGAGTTCCCCCCAGGCCGTTGATCAGAACCGAAACCTCATCCCCCCTGGAGATCTCCATGTCGGCGGTGATGCGGTCAAAGATGATCTCCGCCACCTCATCGGCGGAGATCATCTTGCGAAGCTCGATGCCCTTTTCACCGTGAATCCCCATGCCAATCTCGATCTCGTCATCGTTGATGCTAAAGGTGGGCTTCCCCGCCTCGGGGACTATGCAGGGGGAAAGGGCCACCCCCATGCTGCGGGTATGATCCAGGGCCCGTTGAGTCAGGGCTGTAAGATCCTCCAGGGAGAGGAGTTTATCCGCCGCGGCGCCGGCTATCTTGTAGGCAAAGACGATCCCCGCCACCCCCCGCCTTTTAGCGGCGTCTTCTTTGGGGGCGGAGGCCACGTCATCCCGGCCCAGGGCCGCCGTAGTTTTAATGTCATCGGCTTCCACCATTTCCCGGGCCATTTCAAAATTCATCACGTCTCCACCGTAATTGCCAAAGAGACAGAGGACCCCCCTGCCGGAATCGCAGGCGCGGATCATATCGGCCATCTTTTGGGAGGAGGGGGAAGCGAATACATTGCCCACCGCGCAGCCATCCAGCATCCCCTGGCCCACGTAACCAAGGAACAGGGGAAGATGGCCGCTTCCCCCGGCGGTGACGATTCCCACTTTCCCTTCTTTTCGGGGATAGGCGCTTAGGATGATTCGGCGGTCCCCGTTAAGCAGCCTGAGTCTGTCCCCATGGGCGGCGATGATCCCGTCCACCATTTCGTCAACGAAATGTTCTGGCTTGTTAATTATCTTTCGCATATTATCCTCCGGTAACAGGCGGCGGCGCCGCCGATGTTAAGTTGAATCGAACACTAACACGAAGTGTCAGCGGTAAACCAACCTACCGGCCTTCCCCATTCCGGCGGCCGGCCATATCGTCAAGGGTCTTTGTCTCCCCGGCAAACAGATTCCGGCGGTATTCCGCGCTCCGCTTTTCCTTTAGTTTATCCAGTATTTTACGTTCCCGGGAAGCTTCCAGGTACAAGGTCCGTTTCTCCTCCAGTTCCAGTTGAGCCCTGGCGGCCTCTTCCAGAAGTTCCTCTTTCCTGTGTTCAAGCCTCCGGATGTAAAATTCATGGTTCCGGTAATAAGCGGCGGAAAACGGGAATTGAATCGGGCTTTCCTGTTTCAGGACAGTTAAGGCGGAGGGGGGCAGGTATTCCCCGGCGGCCTTAGACCGGAGGAGGGCCAATTCCTTTAACTGATTCTCTATATTCGTAAGTTCGCCCACCGCCCTGCCCAGGGCGATCTTCGCCTCCTGTTCCCGGTGCTTCCGCAGATCCAGGATCTTCTCCAGGTCAAAGGCAAACCGTTTCATAGGGCCAGGGGGGAAGGCTGTTCAACTGCTTCCCCGGAAAGCCCGGCGCCCTCATCCTCCGGGATAGGGACCCCCGCAATCTCTCCCAGCTTTTGGAGGGTATCGGAAAGGGGGCATTTTTCCTCCGTATCCTGCATAAGAAATTCCCGGATAGCCGGATGCTTCCCGATGGCCGCGTCAATGTCCGGGTTGGAAAGCGCATGATAGGCCCCGACATTGATAAGATCCTCCGCCTCCGCGTAAACGGCTATATGACGGCGGAGGATTCCGGCGGCCCTGCTGCTTTCCTTGCCGGAAACCTTTACGGCCTTACGGGAAATACTCTGCAGCACATCAATGGCGGGGTAATGGTTGGCCTGGGCTAAAGTCCGGGAAAGAACGATGTGGCCGTCCAAAATTCCCCGGACCGTGTCCGCCACCGGTTCGTCCATGTCATCCCCCTCCACCAGGACCGTATAAAAACCGGTGATAGTCCCCCGCCGGGAACTGCCGCAGCGTTCCAAAAGCTTGGGCATGGAGTCAAACATGCTGGGGGTATAACCCCTGGTGGCGGGGGGCTCCCCGCCGGCAAGACCTATCTCCCGCTGGGCCCGGGCAAAGCGGGTAATGGAATCAAAGAGGAGCATCACATCCATCCCCTGATCCCGGAAATACTCCGCCACCGCGGTAGCCACGTAGGCCCCCCGGAGCCGGGCCAGGGGCGGAGATTCCGATGTACTCACCACCAGAACGGAACGGGCAAGACCTTCGGGTCCCAGATCATTTTCGATAAAGTCAACGACCTCCCGGCCCCGCTCGCCGATAAGGGCAACGACGTTCACATCGGCGTTGGTGTTCCGGGCGATCATCCCCAGGAGGGTGGACTTCCCCACCCCGGAACCGGCGAAGATCCCCATCCGCTGCCCCCTGCCCACCGCCAGTAAGCCGTCGATGGCCCGTACCCCGGTGACGATCCGCTCGGTAACCTGCCGGCGGCTGAGGGGATCGGGGGGGCTTGCCATAGCGGGGTAACGGATCCCGGCGCCTATGTCCCCTTTACCGTCACTGGGATTCCCCATGCAGTCCAGCACCCGCCCCAGGAGCCGGGGGGAAACAGGCACTTCCAAAAGATTCCCCGTGGCGATAACCCGGTTCCCGATCTCGATCCCATCGGTCCCGCCGTAGATCATGAGCTGGACAAATTCATCCCGCAGCCCTATCACTTCCGCGGGGATTACCTTTCGTCCCCGGTCTATTATGATCCGGCAAATCTCACCGATAGTAGCCTGGGGACCCCTGCTTTCCACCAGGATTCCCTGTACCCGGGAAATTCTTCCCACACACTTAATGGGATCAATATCTTCGGCGGCCTTGCGGTATTTGGCAAAAATTGTTTCCACCCTCATATCCTGTTACTTTGGAGTCCGGGCCCATTCGGCGCATACGCCGGAACAGGCTTTGCGGGGCTCCGCCGGGGCATCCCTTTACCGGCTCTGCCAGGTACTATGCCTCCGCCGGGGCCTTTTCCACCCCGCCGGGCAGGGGCCTCCCGCCGTTGGCGGTTTTCGGCCTGGTCTTGATTGGAGACACTTCCAGAATCTTCGCCTCCAGTTCCGCCAGTTGGCTGGAGATTCTGGCGTCTATCTCCCCAAAGTCGGTTTCGATGATACAGCCTCCGGGACCCACGGAAGAATCCTCCAGCACCTGAATTCCCGTCCCTTCCATCATTTGGATAAAATCTTTTGTATGTTCTGTGGTCAGCTTAAGGTCCGCTATATTTACCCGGATGATCACATTCCCCCGGGCCTTCACCTTACGCAGGGCCTGTACCACATTCTGGAGGATCACATTCCGCTGGCTTTCGGTGATTGCCTTTACCACCTTACGGGTAAGGAGGAGAACCAGATCGACGATCTCCTGCTCGGTCTCCGCGAGAATCTCCCCCCGCTTATTCTGGGCCCGCTCAAGAACCGTCTGGGTCCGCTGGATAAGCCGGTCCAGCTCCGCCTTGCCCTGGGCATAGCCCTCTTCCTGCCCGGCTTTTTTCCCGGTTTCCAGGGCCTCTTTTTTTTCATTTTCCAGGTTCAGCCGGGATTCTTCTTCAAGCTGACGAATTTTATCTTCAGCTTCGGCCTTTATCCGCTCCGCCTCCGCCGCGGCGGCGTTTTTAAGATCATCCCCTTCTTTGATTTTTGATTCCAGCTCGGCGCCGGCTTTCTCCCGGGCTTCGTTTAGGATTCGTTCCGCCTCAAGATGGGCGCTGGTGATCAGAGCTTCCCGTTCAACGGCCCACTGGGACTTGAATGTCTCCACCTCCCGTTTAAGGTCTTCGACGCTGGGGCCGGAATACACCTCGACGGGGGTCTGGACTTCCGCCGGTTCTTCCTCGGCGGCAAGATGGGCCAACTCCTCAAACGATGTGGGGGAGGCCAGAACAACCCGGGAACCATTGCTGGTAATCTCGTGCGCCCTAAAAACCACCTTTGCCAATCCCTTCCTCCAGGCCGTTAATATAAAAACAATACCGCGCCACTATGCCCAACCGGCTGTTAGACCACCAGTTCATCTTCACCGGCCCGGGCAACCACGATCTCCCCGGTGTCTTCCAGGTGCCGGATAATGGAAACGATCTTCTGCTGGGCCTCTTCCACGTCCTTCAGGCGGACCGGTCCCATATACTCCATGTCCTCTTTGAGCATCCCCGCCGCCCGCTTGGACATGTTACGGAAAATTTTATCCTGCACTTCGGTATCAACGGATTTAAGGGCTTTGGCAAGTTCCTGGGAGTCCACTTCCCGCAGTACCTTCTGAATAGCCCGGTCGTCCAGCATGACAATGTCTTCAAAGACGAACATCCGTTTCTTGATCTCCTCCGCCAGTTCCGGGTCCTCATCCTCCAGGGCTTCGATAATCTGCTTCTCCGAAGCCCGGTCCACTAGGTTAAGGATCTCCACGATGCTGTCAACGCCGCCGGCGGTGGTGTAATCTTCACTGGAAAGGGTAGAGAGTTTTTTCTCCAGGACCCGCTCAACTTCCCGCAAAACTTCGGGGCTTGTCCGGTCCATGGTGGCGATCCGCCGTGACACATCACTTTGAACATCGTTGGGCAGATTTTGCAGAATCACGGAAGCCTTGTTGGGTTCCAGGTACGCCAGAATAAGGGCGATAGTCTGGGGGTGTTCCTGCTGGATAAAGTTTAGAAGATGAGCCGGATCGGTACGGCGGATAAAATCAAAGGGCCTAACCTGGAGACTCGATGTCAGCCGGTTAATAATGTCGATGGCCTTTTGGCTTCCCAAAGACTTTTCCAGAAGTTCCCTGGCGTAATCAATACCCCCGGTGGTGATGAACTGGTTAGCCATCATCAATTCCTGGAATTCCTGAAGGACGGCGTCCTTTTGATCAGGCTCTATGGTTTCCATCCGGGCAATCTCAAAGGTCAGAGTCTCTATCTCATCCTCCCGAAGGTACTTGAACACCTCCGCGGAAATTTCTGAACCAACGGAAACAAGGAATATGGCGGCCTTCTGCCGGCCGTTAAATTCCTTGCCCCCCTTCTTCTTTCCCCCCGCCGGGCCCGCGCCTGCCGGCCCGCCGGATACGGCTGCTGCCTTCGCCATTTTTTATTCCTCCAGAAGCCAGGTTCTAATAAGCTGGGCTACGTCTTCCGGATGTTCCCTCGCCATGTTGGCGACATTCTCCTGAAGCTCCAGACGCGCCCGCTCTTCCACAGAGATGGATACATCCACCCCCTCCTCCTCAGCCTGGGCGATGGCGCTCTCCCGGATCGCCTGTTCCCGGCGGGCCCTCTCATCCTCCGCCTGCCTCCGCCGCCGTTCCAGTTCCTTGCTGATAGCCCGGAAGATAATAAAGGAGAGCAGCAGGATAACCACACCGATAAGGAATATTACCAGGGTGGTCTGGAACTGCTTCTGCCGGAAATAGGCTTCATCCTCTTCTTTGAACTGGGCGGTCCGGTCAAAGGGAATGTTCTGCACCGTAACAGAATCCCCCCGGGCAGCATTATACCCCACCGCGTCCTGGACTAGAAGCTGGGCCGAGCGGAGCTGCTCCGGCGGTACGGGGGTATAGTCCCGTTCAATCGAGCCGTCATCGGCAATCAAGGGGTTTTTCTTTTCATCCCGCTTCCATTTCCACTGACCGTCTATATTTACAGATACGGAAATTCGGTCTATCTGGGGACTCCGTTCCTCCTGGGACTTTTCACTGTTCACCACTTCATTGTGGGTTCTGGTCTGCTGCGTCATCTTGCCGAAAAGATTCGACATATCCTTAAAAGCCGGGGGAGTCTGGCCTTCCACACCGGCGGGACCTTCCGGATTAAAACCGGTTCCCTCCCAGGTGGTATCGGAAATATTTTCCGAAATAGTAAAAGAATCAACCAGCTCGGAATCGTCGTAGGGACTGCCGGGGGTCCTCGGTTTTTTTGTGATAGGGGAATACTCCTCCCGCTCGATACTCCTGCGGGACATATCCATGGCGATCTTAATATTGAGGTCCCGGACCCGGTCATCCCCAAAGGTTTTCTGCAGGGCGCCAAGAACCAGGGCCCGGTACTTGGTCTCCAGAGTCTGGATCAGCTTGTTTTCCCGTTCAACAACATTGAGCCAGTCAATGGCCGCCATGTTCTCAAAATCGTTGAGTACATTCCCCGCTTGATCGGTGATTACGATATTTTCATCGCTAAGCCCTTCAATGGCAAAGCGGAGCAGTTTCTGTATACCTTCGATTTTTTTACGGTTGGAGATGATGTCGCTCCCCGGTCTGGGGGTAACTATCACGCTGGCGGTGGTGGGGTTCTGTTCGGAGCGGAACAAAGCCCGTTCCGGGTAGACCACTGTCACATTGGCATCGTCTACCTCGTCCAGGGCTTTGATATGGTCGGTAACCATCCTTGTCTGGGCCCGGCGGAAGTTGATGTTCCTTTCAAAGTCGGTAATTGTCCAGCGGTCCTGATCAAAAATCGCCCAGGGGTCGGTCCCCATGGGGATAAGATCTTCCCGGATAAGGAGGGAACGGAGCCGCCGGGCGGTAGCTTCATCGGCAACCTGGATCACCCCCGCGGCGGATACCTCCGCCCGTATCCCCTCCTCGTTGATCCTCGTGATGATCCGGTCCCGGACTAGTTCATCCTGAATAGCCACATCAATGACCGGTACCATCGTAGGAACCGAGGAAATTGAGAAAAGGGCTACAAAGCCCCCGATCACCGCCAGCACTATTACCCCTAAAATAATTCGCTGGACTAAAGACCATTTGGTCCAGAGTCCCTGAATCTGGGTAAACAACTTTCTTAACCAATCCATATTCCCCCCCCTGGTAAAGCAAACGACGGGGACCGGGAACTCCTCTCCCCTGCCCCGTCTATTCACTCCTCACTATCTTGTATTGATGATGTCCCTCCAGCCCTGGACCAGCCGGCTTAAAATATTTCTCGTGATATCCAGAGACATACCGGCCTTGGCCTGGGCAATGGTTAAATCATGAATATCCACCGTATCAGGTTCGGTGATCGCCCTTTGCGCCAGATCACCGGCAAATTTATCTTCCGAGGATACCCGGTCCAGGGCGAGGAGCATGGCTTCCTCAAAGGTCCCCGCCCTGGTTACCGCCCCGGCGCCGGTGATCTTCTCCAGGCCAATAATGCTCTGCCCCGCCGGACCGGTAAAAGCCCCGGCCCTGGTATACGCGCCGGCGCTCAGGTGTTTCGGATGTGTCATCCTCATATTAAGGCTGCCGGAAACAGCATCATACCAGCCGTTAGCCGCCGTACCTGTCTTCGTTATATCCATCGTTCCCTCCCCTCAACAATTCCGGTAAAAACTACCG
This sequence comes from Treponema sp., assembly GCA_031258265.1. Lineage (GTDB taxonomy): Bacteria > Spirochaetota > Spirochaetia > Treponematales > Breznakiellaceae > JAISFT01. The sequence goes on from JAIRNB010000356.1 coordinate 10,277, forward strand.
TGTTCCAATTTCCAGGGCCCGCTGAAACATAGATTTGGACCCGTCAACAATCGCCGCGTTAGCCTCATAAGCCCGGCTGGCGGCGATAAGATCCACCATCTCGGTGACAATATCCACATTCGGCATCTCCACATAGCCTTCCCTGGGTCCCGATTTAATGGCGTCCGGATGGCTGGGATCGTAGACCAGCTTGTTCTCTGTGGCGTGATCCTTCTGTACCTCCAGAACCCGCACTCCCCTCCCCTTACCGTTATCCAAAGAACCGGGAAGGAAGGGGGAACGCCAATAGGGGCCTTCGGTAACGGGCCGCAGGATCACCCGGCTCCGCCGGAAGGGCCCCCCCTCGGCGGTACGGGTAGTGGAGACATTGGCGATATTGTCGGAGATCACATCATGGCGAAGCCGTTCCGCGCTCATCCCGGTGGCGGCAATACTAATAGAACTAAAAATTCCCATCGCGCTTCTCCTTAAGCGGAAAACTGTTCATAAAGACTAACGCAGGGCCCGGCTGACCTGGCCAAACTCAAAGGCGGCGGCCTGGGCCAAAAGCGTATAGGTCATCTGGTTTTCCAGGGCCCCCATAAGTTCCTGTTCCGGGTCCACGTTGTTTCCGTTGTTATTGTAAGTGGTCGTATAGTCCAGGACCCGCCGGGGCTTCACATCCCGGTAATCCCGTTCCCGCCAGGCGGGAATATGCCGGCTGTCCGTCATGGTAAGCTCCAAGGCGGGTTTGGTTTTCCCGCTGTCCAGGGCCCGTTTTAACTCACTTTCAAAATTGACGATCTGCCGTTTGTAGTTGGGGACATCGGCATTGGCCATATTATGGGCAATCACATCCCGGCGGATAAGGTTGGCATCCATGGCCCGGTGCAAGAGATCCACGGTTTTCTGAAAACTATTTATCACGGTTCCGGCCCTCCCCTTTGATCATCGGCCCTTTGGTCTTCAGCCTTTATGCTTCACTAAAACACGATCCTAAAGAATATACCTGCCCAAATCCTGATCTTTGATGATCCCGGAAAGCTTCTCATCCACATACTCCGCGGTAATAGGAACCACGGCGGGGGCCATGTCCGGCGCTTCAAAGGAAAGTTCCTCCAGAAGGGCTTCCATGATCGTATGCAGCCTCCGGGCCCCGATATTCTCCAGCCGGGAATTCACCTCCGCCGCCAGGGAAGCCAGGCGCTTTACGGCATCCGGGGTAAAATTTATTTCGATTCCCTCGGCCCCCAGGAGTCCGACGTATTGTTTAGTCAGGGCATTCTTTGGCTCCGTAAGGATCTGCAAAAAATCATCTTCCCCCAGGGAGTCAAGTTCCACCCGCAGGGGGAAACGGCCCTGCAGTTCGGGAATAAGGTCCGAAGGTTTACTGATATTAAAGGCCCCGGCGGCAATAAAAAGGATATGGTCGGTATTTACCGGCCCCCATTTGGTATTCACCGTGGCCCCTTCCACTATGGGAAGAATATCCCGCTGTACCCCCTCGCGGCTCACATCCGGTCCCCCGCGCTGACCCTTCACCGCTATCTTGTCTATCTCGTCAATAAAGACTATCCCCGTCTCTTCCACCCGCTGCCGGGCGTCTTCACTTACCCGGTCCCAGTCAATAAGCTTCTCCGCCTCTTCGTTTATCAGAACCTCCCGGGCCCGTCTTACGCTAAGGACCTTGTTCTTTTGGCTGCCCCCAAAGGCGCTCATAAATTCGCTCAGGCTGGTCCCGATGTCGCCCATGCCGGCCATCATGTCCATGCCGGGAAACTGGGGGCTTTGACTCACCGAAATTTCCACGGTCTTATCCTCAAGCTTCCCCTCCCGCAGCATGGTCCGAAATTTCTCCCGGGTCTCATTATCCTTTACCTCTGCGGCGGCTTCCCGGACCGGTTCCCCCTCCTTCTCCCCCTCCGCGGCCCCGCTGTCCGAAATCTGCTTAAGAACAGGAAAGCCCACCTGAATGGCGGCCCCCATGATCCCCGGCTCCCCGGGATTGTTAAAAGAGAAGGGACGCACCACCGGGGCCGCCTTGGATTTAGGCTTAAGATCCCGGGGCTTTTTCCCGGTTCCCGGCAAAAGAAGGTCCAGCAGGGCTTCTTCCGCCCGCTTTGCCGCTTCCTCCTTTACCTTCTCCTGCATCTCCTGTTTTACCATCTGAAAACCCACGGCCATAAGATCGCGGATCATGGATTCCACATCCCGGCCCACATATCCCACCTCGGTATACTTGGTAGCCTCCACCTTGATAAAGGGGGAGCCGGCCAGTTTCGCAAGGCGACGGGCGATCTCCGTTTTTCCCACCCCGGTGGGGCCGATCATCAGGATATTCTTGGGGGTAATATCCTCCCGGATCTCCGGGTCCAGCTTAAGCCGGCGCACCCGGTTCCTCAGGGCCACCGCCACCGCGCGTTTGGCTTTCTTCTGTCCCACGATGTACTTATCCAGCTCCGCCACAATCTGCCGGGGCGAAAGCGACTCCCCTTTAAGAGAAAGCTTTTCCTGTACGGCGCCGCCCTTCTGGTCCCCCATCATAATTCCTCCAAGATGATCTGTCCGTTAGTATAGATACAGATATTTCCCGCGATACCAAGACTCTTTTCCGCAATCTCCGCCGCGGAAAAATTACTTCCCTCAAGATACGCCAGGGCCGCGGCATAGGCGTAATTCCCCCCTGAACCTATGGCCAGGGCGTCCCCTTCGGGCTCGATCACATCCCCGGTCCCCGATATGAGGAGGGTGGCATCGTGGTCCGCCGCCAGGAGCAGGGCTTCCAGACGCCGGAGGGCCCGGTCGGTCCGCCACTCCTTCGCCAGCTCCACCGCGGAACGGCGCAGGTCCCCGGAGTATTCTTTAAGCTTTTCCTCAAAACGATCAAAGAGGGTAAAGGCATCGGCGGTAGCCCCCGCGAAACCACAGAGAACCTTGCCCTCCGCCAAACGGCGTACCTTGCGGGCATTGTTCTTCATCACCGTTTCCCCCATGGTTACCTGCCCGTCCCCGGCCATGGCAACCTTGCCGTTACGGCGCACCGCCAGCACTGTGGTGGATCGTATCTTCCCGCCCCCGTTGTTTTTCACATCGTACTCCTTCCCAGCCCATTAATAATGGGGATGCGCCTTGGCATAAACTTTTTTCAGCCGTTCAATATCAACATGGGTATAGCGTTGGGTCGTAGAAAGGCTGGCATGACCCAGAAGTTCCTGTACCACCCGCACATCGCATCCCGAATTTACCAGATGGGTAGCAAAACTGTGGCGGAGACTGTGGGGGTGGATATGTTTCTCCAGGCCGGAATGTTCCGCATAGCGGGCGATGATCCAGCGGACGCCGGGTATCGAAATGGCCCGGCCGTTACGGTTGATAAACACCCTGTCCGTGGGATTCTTTCCGCCGGCCTTGATTCTAGCCTGCCGTTCAGGCAGATAGGCGGCCAGGGCTTCCCTGGCTTCATCGGAGAAGAACACGATCCGTTCCTTGTCGCCCTTGCCGGTAACCCTCCCTTCCCCCAAACCGGAATCCAGCCTAAGGAGGGACAGGGAAACCAGTTCGGAGATCCGCAGGCCCGCGGAATACATAACCAGGATCAGAGCCTTGTCCCTGGCGGGCCAGAGAATCCCCGAGGTCTCCGGAAGAACGGCAAAGCGGGCCATCTCCGGTTCCCAGAGAAAACTGGGGAGGGTCTTGGGACTCTTCAGGTTCCGCAAGGCGCCGCAGGGGTTATCCTGGCGGCGGCCAAAACGGATCAGCCAGCGGTAGAATCCCCTGATAGAAGAGAGGGCCCGGTTTACGCTCACCGCCGCCGCCCCCTCGGCGCTTTGATCGGCGATAAAACCCCGCAGTTCCCCGGCCTCCGCCTTCCCGGGATCTATCCCATGGTTGGCGCAGTAATTGGCAAAATGGGCCAGATCCTTCCCATAGGCTTCAATGGTCCTTTCCGCGGCCCCCCGGACCGCTCTAAGGTAGGAAAGGTATTCTAAAATTTCGGCGGGCAGATCCGCCGGCAGAACTTCCCCCAATCCGGCGGCCATGGCGCTTTTATTCCTCATCATCTTTGCCGCCTTCGGCCCGGCCGGAGGGGCCGGCCTCCTCTTCATCGCTGTGGAGATAATCGCAGCCGGGATTGATACAGGCCTTATGGTAGCCGTTCTTCTTGTCGTATTTTTCCACCAGGAACTGACCGCACTTGGGACAGTTTTGATTAATAGGCTTATAGTGGCTGATAAAATCACATTCAGGGTAATTGGCGCAGCCGTAGAATTCTTTTCCCCGGCCCCGGTTCTTCCTGGCCACCACATCGCCGCCGCACTTGGGGCATTTAGCCAGGGGAATAGATTTAGTATTCCGGCACTCGGGAAAACCGGAACAGGCAAGGAAATATCCAAAGCGGCCCAGCTTTTTGATCATGGGCTTGCCGCACTTTTCGCAGACATAATCCGTGGCCTCGTCCAGGGAACCCTTAAAGGACTCAAGGGTCTTCCCTACCTCGTCAATCCGGTCCTTAAAGGGGTCCCAAAACTCCCGGATCATGTCAGGCCACTTGACGGCGCTTTCTTCCACTTCGTCCAGCTTAGTTTCCATATTCGCGGTAAAGGCCGCGTCAATGTAATGGGGGAAGGATTCTACCAGCACGTCATTTATCAGCCTTCCCAGAACCGTGGGAATCAACTGTTTATTCGTCCGGGTTACATAGTAGCGATCCAGCAGCACCGAAATGATGGGGGCGTAGGTGGAAGGCCGGCCTATGCCCTTCTCCTCCAGGACTCTCACAATGGAAGCGTCGCTGTAGCGGGGCGGCCCCTGGGTAAAATGCTGCTCCGGGTAGAATTTATCCGCCTGCACCTTATCCCCGGTCTTAAAAGGCGGATAATGGCCGCCCTTTTCATCCTTGTCGGAGAGGAGTTTCAGCACCTTGTAGAATCCCTTTTCGATAAACTTGGTCCCCGCAATCCGAAAGAGACCCTCCCCGGCGGCAATGTCGGCGCTTAAGGTTCTGGTCTTGGCGTTTGTCATTTGGCTGGAGACAAAACGTTCCCAAATAATAGTGTAAAGCCGCATCTGATCCCGGTTCAAATATTCCTTGATAGAATCCGGGGTATAATTTACAAAGGTAGGCCGGATTGCCTCATGGGCATCCTGAGCTTTTTTCCCCACCGAGTATTCAACCGGTTCCTTTGGCAGTTCTCCGGGGAAATTTTTAGCCAGCCAGCCCCGCACTTCCTCCAGGGCGGTTTGGGAAATACGAACCGAGTCGGTCCGCATATAGGTAATAAGCCCCACCCGGGAAGCCCCCAGGTTGATCCCCTCGTATAACTGCTGGGCCACCTGCATGGTCTTACGGGCGGTAAAACCCAGGCGGTTGGCGGCGCTCTGCTGCATCTGGCTGGTGGTAAAGGGGGGGCGGGGTTTCAGGGTCCTGTCGGTCTCCCGGATTTCCGCGACCACACATTCGGCGTCTTTTATCCGGGCGATAATTTCATTAACCGCCTCCTCATTCTTCAGCTCCGGTTTCAGCCCCCGCCAGCTTATCAACTGGGCGGTAAAGGCAAAACGCCCCGCCCTAAAATCCGCATCCAGAGTCCAGTATTCTTCCGGGGTAAAGGACTCCACTTCCTTCTCCCGTTCACAGATGATCCGCAGGGCCACCGACTGCACCCGGCCCGCGGAAAGGCCGTTCTTAACCTTCTTCCACAAAAGGGGGGAAAGATTGTAACCCACCAGCCGGTCCAGAACCCTTCTCGCCTTCTGGGCGTTTACCAGGTCCTCATTGATGTCCTGGGGCTTAACCACCGCGTCAAGAACCACTTGGGGGGTAATCTCATTGATACTGATCCGCCGGACCGGCACCTTATCGGTCTTCGCGAAAATAGCGTTCCTCAGATGCCAGGCAATGGCCTCCCCTTCCCGGTCCGGGTCACTAGCCAGAAGCACCATACCGGATTTCTTAGCGTCCCCCTGGAGTTCTTTCAAAAGTTTCGACCGCCCCCGGACGGTAATATATTCAGGCTCAAAGTTGTGATCCACATCAATGGCAAGCCGGGATTTGGGAAGATCGATCAAATGGCCTATACAGGCTTTTACCGTATAACCGGGCCCCAGAATCTTCTGCACCGTTTCCGCCTTGTGGGGGGACTCCATAATGATCAGCGTCTTCTTCTCCGCCTTCTTAGCGGAAGTTTTCTTCCCCGCTTTTTTAGCCTTAGTCTTCGCGGCGCCGGTATTGCTTTTTCCGTCTTTTACAGCCATCGCATTTTCCCTTTAGTTCAATCCTTAAATTTTGCCAGTATCCCGGTACCATTAAATCTATGAATCCGGGCGCATCCCCGGCTTCACCGGGGACCGGGCTATCCGCTTCAATTCCTCAGCTTTACCTTCGGTAAAGCCTCCGGTATTTCCGCTTCTATCCCTTGCGCTTCGCTAGGAGTTTGTTGCGCTTTGCGCATAAAATGATATAAATATTCATGTTAATGAATATTTATACCTTACAAACTCCAAGCAAACCACAGGTTTGCACAGCTGCCCAATAATCGTGATTTTTTGCATGAATATGCAAAAAATCTACAAGTACAACAGGCTGCTAGGGCGCTGCCACGATACGGCTATGCGCCGGGAAACAAAACCGTATGTTCATTACTGTCAAACTACCAGTCTGAAAGGGCCTTACCCAATTGTCAATTCCCGGGCCAGGGAAGCGGCAAGGTCCTTGCCGATAGAATTTCCCCCGGCCTCCCCTGTTTCCTCTATCGCGGCATCCATGCCCCAGCCCTGCATCATGCCGGAGGCGGAATAGATGATCCCCGCCCCGTCCTCCGCCAGGCGGGCCGTACCTTCGGAAGCCAAACCCGCCGCCGATACCCAAAGAACCCTCCCCTGCTTCCGGGCGAAACAGGCCGTGATCAGGGCCCCCGATTTGGCCGGGGCCTCCACAATCAGGGTCTCCCGGGCCAGAACCGATATAATCCGGTTCCTCGCGGGGAAATGCCAGCTTCGCGGAGAAGTCCCCGGCGGGTATTCCGAAAGAATCCCTCCCCCGGTTTCCAGAATCCGCCGGGCCAGGGGACGGTTGGAGGAGGGGTAAACCTCGTCCACCCCGGAGCCCAGGACCGCATAGGTCCTGCCCCCTCCTTCCAGATTCCCCCGGTGGGAGGCGGCGTCGATCCCCAGGGCAAGGCCGGAGACAACGGAAATACCCCGCCTGCCCAGATCGCGGCCAATCTCGAAGGCCGCCCTCAAGGCCGCCCCCCGGGGCCTGCGGGTTCCCACCATGGCGGCCATGGCTTTCTCCCCGTCAGGCAGGGTCCCCCGGTAAAAGATCAGGACCGGGGGATCGGACAGTTCCCGGAGCAGAGGGGGATAAGCGGCGGAGGCCAGGGAAACCCAGCGGATACCCCGCAGACGGGCGGCCTTCTCATCCCGTTCCGCCAAAAGACGGAGTTCTTCGGGGGGAACAAAACGCCTGAGCGGACGGCCTAGAATCTCCTCCAGATCCCCCCTGGAAAGTTTTACCAGATCGTCTTCCCCGTTAAAACGTCCGCATAGGGTACTCTGCTCCGGCGCTTTCAGGCCGGGGATGTGAATTATCATCAAATCGAGCAAACCCCGGTCCGTCATCGCATCTGCCCCATGACATAATCCCGGTTATTCCGGGCCTCATCCTTTTTCTCCGGGTCCTTGGTGGATACCAGGATACGATCATAAAGGTCCACCGCCTTCTCATAAGCCTCGGTCATGTAATAAGAACGGGCCAGGGCAAACATGGCGTCCACATCCCGGTTCATAAGTTCCAGGTATCTTTCCAGTTGGGGGACGGCCTCCGCCGGACGATCCAACTCAAAACAGTAGAGGATTCCCAAACCATAGCGGGGCTTGGCATAGGCGCTGTCAAGCTCAATGGCCCTAAGATAGGCCCGCTCCGCCATGGTAAAATAGTGATCCGCTTCAGTCTGGGCGTTTCCCCGGGAAAAACCAAGGGAACTTTTCGCCGCAATGGCGGCGGAAACTCCGGTCAGATAAAAGAGAGTCGGGTCCTCCCCGCTGTAACGAATAGCCATTTCCAGGGCATCCAAGGCGTCCTGGTGCATCCCCTTATCCGCCAGCCGGACCGCCAAAATTTTCCAATAAGAACCGGCCTGGGCGGCGGTTTGCACATGCTCCTCGACGGCCTCCTCATAAATCGCTATGGCGGCGCGGAGTCCCTCGATGGTAGAGGGAATCCCCCCCCGGGGACTCATCTCCGCGATACGGCGGGCCAGTTCATAACGGCTTTTCTGCCTTTCCGTCAGGTAAATCCCAAGGATAAGGCCGGCAAAGAGGAGCAATACCACAATGCCCAGAACCGTTCCCCGCTGTTTGATTTTCATTTTTCCATGCCCCGCTGAATCTGCCCCAGCCTGGGTAGAAATTTCCGGTGATTCTCCCGTAACAGGGAAACATCCACATGGGCATATATCTGGGTAGTGGTAATATCACTGTGGCCCAACAGTTCCTGCACGGAACGGAGATCAGCCCCCCCGGCAAGCAATTCCGTAGCAAAACTGTGCCGCAGGCTGTGGAGCCGGGAACTGGTCCCCGCCAGGGCCGCGTAGCGGGCATAGTTTTTCCATATTCCCTTTCGGGACAGCCGCTTCCCCGATCTGCCGATAAAAAGGGCGGGGCTGTGGATACGGCCGGTCAATTTTGGCCGGGACTCCGCCAGATAACGGCGCAGCCAGGAAGCGGCGGCGCTTCCAAAAATCACCAGCCGTTCCTTGCTTCCCTTACCCCGCACCCTGGCAGTCCCCCCCCCTCCCGGAGAAACGGATGAGGACATATCCAGGTCCCGCAGGTTAAGAAACACAGTTTCGGAAATCCTCAAGCCCGCCGAATAGATAAGCTCGAAGATAGTCCGGTCCCGCAGGCCCAGGGGAGTTTCGCTGTTCACCGCCGCAAGGATACCCTCCACCGCCTCCCGGGAGAGCAGTTCCGGCAGATGCAGGGGCCTGCGGGGCGTCTCCAGGATAGAAGCGGGGTTATCCTCCCGGATGGACTCATCCACCATAAAGCGGAAAAACGACCGGAGCACAGAGATCACCTTAACGGCGGAACGGGAATCAATACAATCCACGGTCCGCCGCTTGTCCAGGTACTTTGCCAGGCCCGTGGAATCTACCGACTCCGGCGCCAGGCCCTCCGCGGCAAGCCATTCCAGAAAATGCCGCGCCTCCACCCGGTAGGTCTCCGCGGTCAGGGGGGAACGGCGTTCCTGGGCGATAAGCCGGGAGTAAAACTGTTGATGCAGAGCTGTCACGCCTTATTGGCCTTCCGCGTTATCTTCAGTGAAACCCTGCGAGTAATACTTCGAAGGTTTCCGGATTACGGCGGGAACTTCCAGGTCCTCATCGGAATAGGCCCTGCGGGAAAGAAAATCCGCAGGTTTAGCGGCGGACTTATCCCGAATCTTTTGCCACTCCGTAATATCAATAAAATCGGTCTCCCTGGGTTTTACCGCCTCGCCGGCATTTCCTCCGTTTTCCTCCTGGGTTTTCTCATTCTTAAAACCGGTGGCCACCACGGTAACCCGCAGTTTATCCTCCAGGGAGGGGTCCAGCGTAATCCCGTAGATAAGGAGGACATTCGGATCGGCGTTACCGCGGATGATCTCAATCACCTCCCCCAGTTCCACCATGGACAGTTCTTCGTTGCCCGCCAGGTTTACAAGGATTCTCGTTGCCCCTTCACTGGAAGTCTCCTCCAGCAGAGGATTGTCGATTGCCCGCTTAGCGGCTTCGGTAGCCCGGTTCTCCCCGGAACCGATACCGATCCCCATCAGCGCCTCGCCCTGATTTTTCATGGTGGATTCCACATCGGCAAAATCAATGTTGATAAAACCCGTTTGGGTGATCAGGTCGGAGATTCCCTGGACCGCGTAGCGGAGTATATCATCGGCGGCATGAAAAGTTTGGAGGAGGGATGTTTTCCGTTCCACCATGCCCAAGAGCTGCTGATTGGGAATCTTGATCAGGGTATCCACGGCTTCCTCCATCTTCCGGATTCCTTCCATGGCAATAGTCATTTTATGGGCCCCTTCAAAATTAAAGGGCTTGGTAACTACCCCCACCGTCAGGGCCCCTTCCTCCCTGGCGGCCTTGGCGACAACCGGGGCGGCCCCCGTCCCCGTACCGCCGCCCATACCGGCGGTAATAAAGACCATGTCCGCGCCCTTGACATGCTCCCGGATCAACTCCAGGTCCTCATTGGCGGCCTTTTCCCCTTTTTCCGGGATTCCGCCGGCCCCCCGGCCTCCGGTCAGCTTCTGACCGATCTGCAGTTTTACCGGGGCCTTGCTCTTTATAATTAAATCCTGAATATCCGTATTGACGGTGATAAATTCCACCCCCCGCAGGCCGCATTCGATCATCCAGTTCACCGCGTTGGTACCGGCCCCGCCTATACCGATTACCTTAATCAGCGCCGGCACCGCCTTGTCTTCATCATCAACCACAATGTGCATCTTCGACCTCCCAAACCTTTTTTT
>JAIRNB010000023.1 GCA_031258265.1 Treponema sp.
TCCAGGCGGAATCCTTCTTTAGGGCTTCCAGCATAATTTTCTCCTTTGAAGAACAGCCTTGCCGCCCCCCTCAGGCGGCCTACTCAGACTATAGTGAAAGTTGGAAGGAATCGCCATACGGAGATACAGGTAATTGGGACAGGGAAATGGCCGTAGTCCGGCGCTTTGCCGCCGGCGCGTCCGGTCTGCCGGTTATCCCCCAAAGAATTAAAGGCGGCGCAAAATTTGATTCGCCGCCGGAAGCGGGACCCTTAACGTATGGGCTCCGGGTTTTTCCTTGTGGTGATTTTTTCGCTGTGCTAGAATACCGTTGCGGTTTCGGGAGGCGGCATGAAGGTCGGCATCATTGGCGCGGGTCATATCGCTGTTAAAATGGCGAATACCCTTAATTCTATGGGCGGGACGGTGGAAGCTTACGGGGTGGCTTCCCGGGATCCGCAAAAAGCCAGGGCTTTTGCGGAAAAAAACGGGGTACAGCGGGCCTTTGGCTCTTATACGGCCCTGCTGGAAGATCCGGCGGTGGATCTGGCGTATGTGGCGGTCCCTCATTCCTTCCACTATGGGGTGATGAAGTCCTGTCTGGAACATGGAAAAAATATTCTCTGTGAAAAGCCCTTTACGATTAACGCTGTCCAGGCCCGGGAGATTCTGGAGGAGGCCCGGAAAAAGAAAATTTTTGCGGCGGAGGCCATGTGGTCCCGGTATCTGCCGGTGCGGAAAATTCTTGAGAATGTCCTTGCCTCCGGCGCTATCGGTAAGCCTTTGGCGCTGACCGCCAATTTGTGTTATGAGGGGACCAGCCGGGAACGGTACTTTAAGCCGGAACTGGCCGGGGGTGCCCTGCTGGACCTGGGGGTGTACCCCCTTACTTTTGCCCTTATGGTCCTGGGGACTGCTGTTAAAACGATCAATTCCCGGGCGTTTATGTATGAGACCGGGGTTGACGCCTACAGTTTTACCAGCCTGGAGTATCCCAACGGGGCCATGGCCTCAATCTACACCAGCATGATTAACGGCGGGGACAAGCGGGGGATGATCTACGGGGACCGGGGGTTCATCGAATACCCCAATACCGGCAACTGCGCCGCCTTTCATGTATACGATAACGGCGGTTCCCTGGTTTCCACCCACTATGCCCCTAAACAGCTTACGGGTTTTGAATACCAGGTAGAGTCCTGCCGCCGGGCAATCGGGGAGGGGAAGCTTGAGCCCCCGGAATTGCCCCATGCGGAGATTATCAGGGTGATGGAGATCATGGATAGTATCCGTAATATCTGGGGCATGAAGTACCCCGGAGAATAGTGTTGCTGGGGCCCGGTGTCGGGAGGATGAAAAAGGTACTGTGTATGGGACTTGTAGTCATGAATGTCCCCCTGCGGCCCGCTTCCCCTGCCGGAGCAAGGCTTCCGGCTCACAGTGACACTACGCCAATAAGGAGGATCGATTGACTATGGATAATCTATACCATCAGCCCTGGAAACTGCTGCCTAACAAGATTCGCGGCGCGGGGGGCCGGGAAATTGATAAACTGCGGGGAGTGTATCCCCCCAGGGACGATCCTTCCGGTTCCGAAGCCTGGATAGGATCGCTGACCAGGGTGGGAAACCCGCCCCCCGCTGAACCGCACCGGGGCTGTTCGGAGGTAACGCTTCCCGATGGCAGGAGGATGTACCTTTTTGAAGCCATTAACCTGGCCCCGGAGGAGACGCTGGGGCCCCGGCACCTGGCCCGCCACGGGAAGGATAACCTGGGGATGCTTATCAAGTATCTGGACGCGCAGAAACAGTACATCCTCCAGGCCCATCCCACCCGGCCCTGGGCAAAGAAAATGTGGAACAGCGATTTTGGGAAAGAGGAAAGCTGGTATGTCATCGGAACCAGGGACGATACCGCGGAGCCCGCATATATCCTTCTGGGTTTTAAGGAGGGGATCAGCCGGGAAAAGTTTGAGGAACTTTACCGCAGGGACGACCTATCCGCCCTGGAAAAACTCTGTCATAAGATTCAGGTAAAGACCGGGGAAACCTACTTTGTGGGAGGCGGAGTTCCCCATGCCCTGGGGGAAGGTTGTTTTGTTATCGAAGTTCAGGAACCCAGCGATATTACCGTGGTACCTATTAGTCCCAGGAAACGCTACGAAGCCATGAAAGCCATGGCGGGAAGCGGTCCCCGTTTTAAGATTGAGGATGAAAAACTCTACGAGGACCAGATGCTGGGGGCCTTTATCTACGATGGCTGTGATGAGGCGGAAAATCTGCGGCGCTGGCGGATTCCCCCCAGGTTTATCCGCGGCGGGGACTGGGGGACGGAGCATTATATCATAAGCCCCCGGGAAACCAGTTTCTTTTCCTATACCCGGCTTGATCTAAAAAGTCCCGGTCCCGTACCGCTGAGGGATACGGGTTTTCCCCAGGTGGGGATTGTGCTGGAAGGGGAGGGGGAGCTTCGCTGGGAAGGGGGCGGAATGTCCGTCCGCCGGGGGGATGAACTCTTCCTCCCATACCGGATTCCCGGCGCGGAATTTCTTGGCTCCGGCCTTTCGGTCATCCTCTGCCACCCGGAGGGGGCGGGCCGGGAGGAATAGCAGCCTGTTGTATTGAAGATACTCCGCCGCCCTGCGCGATCTGCGCGCACTGCGCGCACTGCCCCAGCTAAAGCTGGGGCGCATTGATAAATTTTGGGGTATTTTCTGGCGCTAAGCCATGCCGCACTGTCAAATAAACAAGCTGCGCTTGTCTGCTGCGGGCTCAGCTAAAGCTGGGGCGCATTTTTCAATTTGGGGGCATACGGAGGCGCTATGCGAAGCCACATTGGTTTAATGTACAACCTGCCAGCATGGATGCTGGCTGTAATAAATTGCTACGTTTTTGCAAAGCAAAAACGTAAAGCTAAAAAATGGCAGGGATGCCATTTTTTAGCAGCGCCAGGGATAGAGCGGAAATACCGGAAGCCCGCCGGAGGCGGGCTGAGGAATTGCAGCGATAGCCCGGTCCCGCCGCCCGGAGGGCGGCGGGAGGCGCCCAAAAAAGAAATACTACTACTGTTCTGGCTGCCCGGCCTTAGCGGTATTCTTCCCAGGCTTTTATTTCCAGGCCCCGGGCGCGCTGGTAGACCATGGCGTCGATGAACTCCCGCGCCACTTTGATGTTGGTGAACAGGGGGATGTCGAAGTCAACGGCCATGCGCCGGATGATATAGTCGTTCTTTAGTTCCGTTTCCCGGTTGTTTTTGGGGATGTTGATGATCATGTCAATTTCCCGGCGTTTGATGAAACCGGCGATGTTGGGTTCCCGGGATTCCAGGGGCCAGTTGAGGGCTTTGATGGGGATGCCGCTGCCGGAGAGGAACTTTGCTGTGCCCCGGGAGCCGTAGAGTTCGTAACCCATGTCCACGAGGATGCGGGCGGAGTCCAGGAAGGCAAGTTTGTCTTCGATGGGGCCGGTGGAAAGGAGGACCCGTTTGGCGGGGAGCCGGTAGCCGACGGAGAGGAGGCTTTTGAGGAAGGCGTCCGAGAGTTCCCCTCCGATGCAGCCTACTTCTCCGGTGCTGGCCATTTCCACGCCGCTTACGGGGTCCGCGCCGTGGAGCCGGGCAAAGCTGAACTGGGCGGCCTTGACTCCTACCCAGCGGAGTTCCAGGGCGGAGACGGGCGGGGGCGGGGCTGGTTCGTCGAGCATGGCCCTGACGGCGAGGTCGATCATGTTGATCCGGCTGATCTTCGAGCAGAACGGGAAGCTGCGGCTGGCCCGCAGGTTGCACTCGATGACCCGGACGTGGTTCCGCTGGGCCAGGAACTGGATGTTGAAGGGGCCGGTGATGTCCAGGGCCCCGGCGATCTCCTCAGCAATACTGCGGATTTTCCTGATTGTCTCGATGTAGAGGCGCTGGGCCGGCAGTACCACTGTGGCGTCCCCGGAGTGGACTCCGGCGTTTTCGATATGCTCGGTGATGGCATGGAAGAGGATTTCCCCCCGCCGGGCCACCGCGTCAATCTCTATTTCCTTTGAGTTTTCGATAAATTTGGAAATGACCACGGGATGTTCCGCCGATACGTCCGCCGCCAGGCCCAGAAAGCGTTCCAGGCTGGCGTCGTCCCAGGCTACGTTCATCGCCGCGCCGGAGAGGACATAACTGGGGCGGATAAGCACGGGGTAGCCGGCCTGGGCGGCAAATTCCCGGGCGGAAGGGAGGTCCCTAAGCTCTTTCCACTCCGGCTGTTCGATGTGGAGCCGGTCCAGGAGGGCGGAAAATTTGTTCCGATCCTCCGCCATGTCGATGGACTGGGGGGTGGTGCCGTAGATCAGGGTTCCGGCGGCGTAGAGTTTGGTGGCCAGGTTGTTGGGGGTCTGGCCCCCCATGGAAAGGATGATCCCCTCCGGCTGTTCCTGTTCCCAGATGTCGAGGATTCGTTCCAGCGTGAGTTCCTCAAAGTAGAGGCGGTCGCACATATCGTAATCGGTGGAAACGGTTTCCGGGTTGCAGTTTACCATGATGGAGTAGCGGCCCAGTTTGCGGGCGGTGTCCACCGCGTTGACGCAGCACCAGTCGAATTCCACGCTGCTGCCGATCCGGTAGGCCCCGGAGCCCAGGACCATGACTCCCCGGCCGGCGGGGGCGATGTCGTCGGAGGCGCCGTTCCCCGGACCGCAGGCGCCGTAGCTCATATAGAGGTAGTTGGTTTTGGCGGGGTACTCCGCCGCCAGGGTGTCGATCTGTTTGACCGCGGGCCTGATTCGGTATTCCTCCCGCAGGGCGCGGATCTCCGCCTCCTCGAAGCCGCAGCACTCCCCGATCCGTTCATCGGAAAACCCCAGGCGCTTTGCCTGGGCTAAGAGTTCCCGGCCGATAACCTGGGCGGGCCGCGGGTCCTGGCACGCCGTGGAAGGGGGCTGGCCGGTGGAACATGCCGCGGCGGCCCTAAGGGCCTTCTCCGTTTCCAGGACATTGGCGATCCGGTACAGGTACCACCTGTCGATCTTCGTAAGCCGGTGAATCTTATCCACGGTCCAGCCTTCCATGAGGGCCCGGTAAACGATGAATATTCGCCGGTCCGTGGGTTTCTGCAGGGCCTCTTTGATGTTTTTTAGTCCCTGGCCGCAGAGAACCTCATCCCCGGCCAGTCCCGGCGCGCCGATGCCGGTCATCCGCAGGGCCTTCTGCAGGGCCTCCTCAAAATTCCGGCCTATGGACATGACCTCCCCCACGGATTTCATTTCCGATCCAAGCCGCAGGTCCACGTTTTTGAATTTACCCAGGTCCCAGCGGGGTACCTTTACTACACAGTAATCCAGGGCCGGTTCAAAGCATGATTTAGTAACCCTGGTGATCCGGTTTTCGATCTCCGGCAGGGAATAGCCCAGGGCCAGTTTTGCCGCCACAAAGGCCAGGGGGTAGCCGGTGGCCTTGCTGGCCAGGGCGGAACTGCGGGAAAGCCGGGCGTTCACCTCGATGATCCGGTAATCCTCTGATTGGCTGTCCAGGGCGTACTGGATGTTACATTCCCCCACGATCCCCAGATGGCGGATCACCTCGATAGCGATTCTCCGCAGCTTGTGGTACTCCGAATCCGTCAGGGTCTGGGAGGGGGCCACAACAATACTTTCGCCGGTGTGAATCCCCAGGGGGTCCATGTTTTCCATGTTACAGACGGTGACGCAGTTGTCGCGGGCGTCCCGTACAACCTCGTATTCTATTTCCTTCCAGCCCCCCAGCCATTCTTCCACCAGTATTTGGGGGGCGGCGCCGGTTTCGTTGATCCGGGAAAGGGCCCGGTCGCATTTCCGCCGCAGTTCCCCCTCGTTGCGGCAGAGCCCGGAACCGGCCCCCCCCAGGGCGTAGGCCACCCGCACCATCACGGGAAAGCCTATTTCCCTGGCCGCCTGGACCGCCCCCTCTACGCCCGCCGCCGAAACAGCGATACTGCGGGGAGTCAAAGCCCCGATCTCGTTGAGCCGTTTTACAAAGAGTTCCCGGTCTTCGGTATCCTCGATACTTTTTACCGGGGTCCCCAGGACCCTTACCCCGCGGCGGGCCAGGGTTCCGTCCCGGTCCAGGGCCACCCCGCAGTTCAGGGCCGTCTGCCCCCCGAAGGAGAGGAGAAGGCCGTCGGGCTGTTCCTTTTCGATTACCCGGCGCACGTATTCGGGAGTCACCGGCAGAAAATAGGTGGCGTCCGCCATGCCTTCGCTGGTCTGGATGGTGGCGATGTTCGGGTTGATAAGGACCGTCTTGATCCCCTCCTCCCGCAGGGCCTTGAGGGCCTGGGAACCGGAGTAATCGAATTCCCCGGCCTGCCCGATTTTGAGGCCCCCCGAACCGAGGAGCAGGACCTTATGGATGCTGTCTTTTATCATGTTTTACTTCCTGTTGATTCTTACACGACGTTGATATTTACACGACACTGGTGATGATTTCGTCCCCGTGGGCGCCTGTCAGTTCCCGCGAAGAACTCTGCCGCTCTGTGGCGGAGTTCTTCATTTCGGCGTGTAATATTCCCATGATTCTTCCCTATGCGCCCCTGTTAATACCGGCTGCGTGCTTCTCCACCTCGTCCAGGAACCGGTCGATGAGGAATTCCGTGTCCCGGGGACCGGGGCAGCCTTCCGGGTGGAACTGTACGGCGGAGAAGGGCCCCCTGGTGGAACGGATACCCTCCACGGTGCCGTCATTGGCGTTGGTAAACCAGGGTTCCCAGCCCTGGGGCAGGCTCTCCCCCCGCACCGCGAAACCGTGGTTCTGGCTGGTGATATAGCAGCGGCCGGTCCCCGCCTCGATACAGGGCTGGTTTTGCCCCCGGTGGCCGTAGGGCATTTTGTAGGTGTCCCCCCCGGCGGCCAGGGCCATGATCTGGTTCCCCAGGCAGATGCCGAAGACCGGTTTTTTACGGTCAAAAGCCCGGCGCAGGGCGGCGATGGTTCTGCCGCAGGCCTTGGGGTCCCCCGGACCGTTGGAGAGGAAGAGGCCGTCGTATTCAATACCGTTAAGATCGTGGTTCCAGGGGAGGCGGATCACCTCCACATTCCGGGCCAGGAGGCAGCGGATGATATTGGCCTTCGCCCCGCAGTCCACTAAGGCGATCCGCCTGAGGCCATGCGGCCCGGCGCCGGATTCAGACACTCCGCCGGGCAGGAAGCTTTTTATCTCCGGGTTGGAGACCTCCGCCACGGGGTTGGAAATATTGCCGGAGTCCAGCGTAATTTCCCGGCTTCCCTCCACCAGAATCTTCCCCCGCATTACCCCGTGTTCCCTCAGCCGTTCCGTTAAGGAGCGGGTGTCGATGCCGTAGATTCCCGGCACGTTGTTCCTGTCCAGCCAGGCGGAAAGGCTGGCCCCCGACGCGAAATGGCTGGGTTCCTCGCAGGCCTCGCTGACCACGAAACCCGACACCTGGACAACCGGAGATTCAAAGTGGATGGGGATTCCCTGGCCGTCCAAAAAGGGCTCCCCGGTTTTCGGTTTTACCGGGACCCCGTAGTTCCCTATCAGCGGGTAGGTGGAAACGAGAATCTGCCCCTTGAAACTGGGGTCCGTCAGGGCCTGGGGATAACCGGTCATACCGGTGGTAAAGACCACTTCCCCCGCCTGGGAACGGGCCCTGCCGAAGGACCGGCCGGAATACTCCGATCCGTCCTCCAGTACCAGCTTTGCCTGCCTGTGCTGCCTTGCCATGACAACCTCCGGCCTTATCATAGCCCCATGATAAAAAGACCACAAGCCCTTAAAAATTAGGAATCACCACCGGCAATTTTCATGTTTTTTTATCGGGATAAGGCCGAAAAAAGGCCAATTTGAGGATTTTTGTTCTTAAATTTTATTCACGGACCGAAAAGGCAATCGCAAGTTGTATATTAGGCCGAATATTGAATTAATATTGGGCGCATCCGGCGCTATGCGCCGGACCGGGCTATCGCTGCAATCTTTTGGCTTCGCCAAAAGTATTTCCGCTCTATCCCTTGCGCAGTGAAAGCAACCAAAGGTTGTATATTTAACCCCTGTGGAACCGCATAGCGCCGGTAAATTTCCCAGGTATTGAGCGATGCGGTCCAGCTTTAGCTGGACCAGCGCGCGCGCGGCACAACGCGCAAAGCGCGTTGTGCTGGAACTAATGCCACAAAGCCGAAGGCTGTATGTTAACAAACATGGAACCGCATAGCCCGGAACAGGCAACCGTAGGTTGTATATTAAACCATTGCGGCATTGACGAGTGCCAATGAGCCTCCGCGGAGCAGAACTCCGCGGTATCTTTAGCGTTGCATTGGGTCAAACGGAGGCTCGGTCGTAAGGAAATTTATAATACCCTCCCTCGCGTAAGCGAGCTCTTGGGTTTAACACCAAATTTTTGTAAACGTTGCATTATTTGAGCCGGAGCAGAGCGCGTAAGCTGCGCTTACGACGGGGTATTAAACCAGACCCTCGAATAAAGCCTCAAATTAAACTACCGCGCTCCGGCTGGGAGCAGTACACGCAGGGTACGGCCCTAATTTCCCA
Organism: Treponema sp.; assembly: GCA_031258265.1. Taxonomy (GTDB): domain Bacteria; phylum Spirochaetota; class Spirochaetia; order Treponematales; family Breznakiellaceae; genus JAISFT01. The sequence continues at coordinate 8,488 of JAIRNB010000023.1, forward strand.
GTGTTGAACTGATGCGCCCCAGCTTTAGCTTGGCTGGGGCGCGCAGTACGCGCGCGCCTCGCTGTGTGATACGGTTTTCCGCTAAGATGCAAAGCCACATTTTCATTGTTGTCCAGACACTAGCAAGCCCTTGCAAAGAAATATCAACAGATATGATAATATATCGTATAGTTATGTGCAATTGCGCAAAACGTATAAAAAAACATACACATAGCCAATATTTAAAGCAAGTAATTGATTAAAATTATTGTATATGAAATAATACAGATATGGAAAGCCGTTTGTATTTGGATAATTGTAGTTTTAACCGCCCTTATGATGATCAATCAATACTAAAAAACTATCTTGAAGCTGAAGCCAAAACATTTATTCAGAAGGAAATATTAAACGGAACCTATGAACTCGCATGGTCGTATGTGATGGAT
>JAIRNB010000028.1 GCA_031258265.1 Treponema sp.
TAACTGCCGTAACTGTTCAGGAATCATTTTTACATGCCTCCTTGGGAGAATGGACTTGTTCAAGAACCCAGTTGGTTCTTTCACAAGTCTTACAAAAAACGCAGATTTCTAACAAAATCTACGTTTTTTGTTGTTTTTAAGCGGTTGTTGTTTAAAAACTGAAGTTTTTAAACAACTCTAATACTTTAGCGGCATATAATAACGCTTTTTTTCTCACACGGCAAGCGCCGAAATATTCGGCATGTACCCTCGGCGCCATGGGGTGCCGCATTATTCAATATACAGCCTTCGGCTTTGTAGCATTAGTTTCAGCACAACGCGCTCCGCGTGTTGTGTCGCGCGCGCACTGGCCAGCATGGATGCTGGCTGTGACAGATGTATACGTTTTTGCGGCTTTTATTCCAGCCCAAAAATGGCATGGATGTCATTTTTGGGCAGCGCAAGGGATTGTAGGGGTGCGAAGCAGCCACGCCGCCAGGCGGGGCCGGAGCAAAGCGGAGCCCCGAAAAGCCCGGTCCCCTTTTGAAATTGTCGCGCAAGCGACACCCATGAGGCGGGGATGCGCCCAAAAAGAGGGATAAAAATTCCTGTGCGCCTATCCTGATTATTTTAGCGGTTACACGGTTTCCTGGATGATCTGCAGAGTCCGCCCGGCGCAGCGGTCCCAGGAAAAGGACTGTACCCGCTCCAGGCCATGACGCCGGCATTCCCGGTAAACATCCCGTTTGGTGGTAAGGGTAACTATGCGGTCCGCCATATCCTCGCAGTTCAAGGGATCAAAATACAGGGCGGCGTGTTCCGCGGTTTCCGGCAGGCTGGCCGCCCGGGCGCAGGCGACGGGTACCCCGCTGGCCATGGCCTCCAGGACCCCCAGGCCGAATCCCTCGTACAGCGAGGGAAAAACGGCAATATCGGCCCCGGAGTAGAGTTCGGGGAGACTCCGGAGGGGGAAATGGCCGGTAAAGAAAATGTCATTCCGGTAAGGGGAAGCGGCGACCGCTTTTTTGACTTTCTCCGCCCCCCGGTTGTCCCCGCCGGCCAGGACCAGCCGGTGGGGGTATTTGGTCCGTTCCTTGAAAATCCGGAAGGCCTCGATAAGCCTGACATGGTTTTTTATGGGGTGTTCGATCCGGGAGACGCAGAGGATATAAGGCTGGCGGAAGCTGAAAGGCTGGATAAGTACCACGCTTTCCTCGTTCCGGGGCCGGGGCTGGAAAGCCGCCAGATCAATACCGTTGGGGACTACTTCGATCCGGGATTCCTTTACCCCGGTCAGCTCCACCAGCTCCTGCTTAACCCAGCCGCTTACCGCGATGATCCGGTCCAGCCGGCGCAGGGCGTCGGGGAGGACCATCCTGGGCACTATCCCCAGGCTTTCCCGGGCTTTTCTGCTTCCCCAATAGGCGGCCATGTCGTGAACCGTACCGACCGTGGGACAGGGTGATTTGCCGAAGGCCGCCAGCCGGTGGGCGGCGGGGAAAAAGCAGATGTCGTAGTTCCTGGATCTGGCAAACTCCGGGTATTTTAAGAAATGCCAAATGGAATTGGCGGTTTTACCGTTCACCGAACAGCGGGAAACAAATTCCAGGTTCGGGGCGGCGTCACTGTAAACATAACGGTCAAATTCCCAGCCAAAGATCTCAAAAAGGGCCCCGGAGGGGGGAATACGTCTCAACAACTGGGTCAAATAGGTACCAATACCGGACTTTCCACTGTTACAGGCAAAGGTATCGATCCCAATCTTCATGCACTACCTCCGGAAATACCGGGCGCCCGGTATTTGGAAAGGACAGCATGCAGTGAAAAAAATTAAAAAGCAATACCGGCGGTTTTTGCCCTTTGGCGGGTTTATACGGACCGCATACCCTGACCTTCCTGTCCCTGGTAAGTTTTTCACATGAAAGAACTTTTTTTTACATACCGGCCTCCGGCCCCTTGCGGCCCAATCCGTAGTGTGATATGGTTCTTGACAGTAGAAAAAAACGCTATATGTGTGGCGCTATATACCGATGTTTTTAGTAAAGGCGACCCCAGATGAGATGTCCCCATTGCGGTAATTCGGATGATAAAGTTATAGAATCCCGCACCTTAGCCAACGGGGCGGCGATTCGCCGCCGCCGGGAGTGCAGTAACTGCGGTTTCCGTTTTACCAGCTATGAGAGGATTGAAGACAAACAGTTCATGGTTATCAAGAGGGACGGCCGCCGGGAGCCCTTTGACCGGCAGAAGATCGAGCGGGGGGTAGACCGGGCCCTGGAAAAGCGGCCGGTTTCCCCCATGATGATCGACAGCCTGGTCAACCAGATCGAAGATCAGGCGGCTATTATGGGTAAGGTCAATCATGAGATCAGCGCCTCCAGTATCGGGGATCTGGTGCTGGAAAAACTGGCCCTGGTGGACAAGGTGGCGTATATTCGTTTCGCGTCCGTATACAGGCACTTTGAGAATCTGGATGAATTTATCCGGGAAATACAAAAAATGGGGGACCTTCCTTGAATAGACAGGTGGTAAAACGTTCCGGGGCTATCGAGGCTTACGACCGCTATAAGATATTCAGCGCCATAAGCCGGGCTTTTGACGCGGTGGAGAAGGATTCCCGGAAAGAGGGGTTTTCTCCGGAGGAACAGGACAGCCGGGTGGAGGCGGTTACAAGCCGGGTGGAGGTTCTGCTGGAGGAGATGATGCGGGGCCGTCATCCCTCCTCCATCCCCGCCATAGAGGAAATTCAGGACCTGGTGGAAACCGCCCTTATCGAAAAACAGGAAACGGCGGTTGCCAAGGCTTATATCCTTTACCGGGCCAGGCACGAGGCCCGGCGGGATCTTAAAAACCTGATGCTGGACATTGATTCCACCATGGACGGCTATCTTAGACAGTCCGACTGGCGGGTCAATGAAAACGCCAATGTAAACTACTCCCTGGGGGGGCTGATCCTCCACAATTCGGGGAGCATCACCGCCAATTACTGGCTTAAAAACATCTATCCCCCGGAGATTGCCAATGCCCACCGGGACGCGGATTTTCATATCCACGATCTTTCCATGTTTTCCGGCTACTGCGCCGGTTGGTCCCTGCGCCAGCTCATTGCCGAGGGGCTGGGGGGAGTGGCGGACAAGATCACCAGCAAGCCGGCGAAACACCTCTCCACCCTGATGCAACAGGCGGTAAATTTCCTGGGCTGCCTGCAAAACGAATGGGCCGGGGCCCAGGCTTTTAGTTCTTTTGACACCTATGTCGCCCCCTTTGTGAAGGCGGATAACCTGAGCGACAAAGAAATAAAACAGTGCCTCCAGAGTTTTGTCTTTGGGGTGAATACCCCCAGCCGCTGGGGCAGCCAGGCGCCCTTCACCAACATCACCCTGGATTGGGTCTGCCCCGCGGACCTCAAGGACCGGAAGGCCGTGACCGGGGGGCGGGAAATGGACTTTACCTACGGCCAATGCCAGGCCCAGATGGACCGGATAAACCGGATCTTTATCGAACTTATGCTGGAAGGGGACGCGGACGGCCGGGGTTTTCAGTACCCCATTCCCACTTACAACATAACCAGGGATTTTGAATGGGACAGCGCCAACGCCGGGCTTCTCTTTGAAATGACCGCCCGCTACGGCACCCCCTATTTCCAGAATTTTATCAACTCCGACCTGAATCCCGCTGATGTAAGGTCCATGTGCTGCCGCCTCCAGTTGGACAAACGGGAACTGCGGAAACGGGGGGGCGGCCTTTTTGGTTCCGATGAGCTTACCGGTTCCGTGGGAGTTGTAACCATCAACCTTCCCCGGATCGCCTACCTGGCCAAGGACCGGGGGGATTTTTACCGCCGCCTCGAAAAACTCATGAACCTGGCCAAGGAAAGCCTTATTATCAAACGAAAGACCGTAAAAAAACTCCTGGACGCGGGACTTTTCCCCTATACCCGCCGCTACCTGCAAACCCTGGACAGCCATTTTAACACCATTGGCCTGGTGGGAATGAACGAAGCCTTGCGGAATTTCATGGGGGAAAAAACCACCATCGCTACGCCGGAGGGTAAGGCCTTTGCCCTGGAGGTCCTGAACTTTATGCGGGAAAAGCTGGCGGATTTTCAGGAAGAAACGGGGGAACTCTTTAACCTTGAGGCTACTCCCGCCGAATCAACATCCTACCGCCTGGCGAAGCACGACAAGAGCCGTTACCCCGGCATTATTACCGCGGGAAGCGGGGAACCCTATTACACCAATTCTACCCAGCTTCCGGTAATGGAAACCGAAGATATTTTTGATGCCCTGGATCAGCAGGAGGCCCTGCAGACCGCCTATACCGGGGGGACGGTTTTTCACGCCTTCCTGGGAGAGTCAATCGAAGACTGGCGGAGCTGCCGGGATCTGGTACGGAGCATCGCCTCCAATTACCGGATTCCCTATTTCACTATTTCCCCTACCTTTTCCGTATGTCCGGTCCACGGTTATCTGCGGGGGGAACATTTTCACTGCCCCAAATGCAGGGAGGAACAGGAGACGGAACTGCGGGAGGAAATCGCCGCCCTGGAACGGGAGCGGGAACAGATTTTAGAGGCGGTAACATGAGGAACAAAGGGGCCTCTAAAACCTTTCCGGGGTTTTTAGAGACGCCCTCTATTTTATTTAGAAGGAGTAACAGGAAATGAGGACCCTTGAGGAAGTAGAAAAAGATTTGGAACGGACCAGGGAGGCCCTTGCATCGGTAGAGGGGATGCCCGCGGAGGTATACAGCCGTATCGTGGGTTACTACCGTTCAGTGCGGAACTGGAACCGGGGCAAACGGGAGGAGTACGGTGAACGGCGGCTTTACAACCTGTCCCTGCCGGAACATTCCGGCAGGGCGGGTACTGCCGCGCCTTCACCTGTTCCTGCCCCGGAACCTGCCGCCCCGGATTCCCGTACAAGCGGGGAAAGCTCCAGGGTGCTTCTCTTCTGGCGTCCCGCCTGCCCGGCCTGCCCTTCGGCTAAAGAAGCGGCAGGCCGGCTGGGGATTCCGGTGGACCTGGTAAACGCCGATACGGAAACGGGATTCGCCGAGGCCGTAAAGCGGAACGTACTTGCCACCCCCACCGCCATCTTCCTTTCCCCGGCGGGAACGGAAATCGGCAGGGCTTTGGATTCCCGTTCCATCGCCGCCTTCGGCGCCGCGGTTTAAAACGCAGGAATTCCGGGGGCCTTCGCCTTTAGATATGCGGCACCTTCCCCCGGTAATCCTGCGGAAAACCAGTCTGGTGGATTACCCGGGCAGGGTCTGCGCGGTTATCTTTCTGCCGGGATGCAACCTCCGTTGTCCCTGGTGTCAGAACCGGGAACTGGTCCTGGCCGGTGATTCGGCAAAGGACAGCACGGAAGGGGGGGATTTTATCCCCCCCGTTGAGGCGATGGCCCTGATTCAAAAGCGGAAAACGGTGCTGGGAGGGGTGGTCATCTCCGGGGGGGAACCGACCATCCACCCGGCCCTGGGGGCCCTGGTCGGCGAAATCCACAGCCTTGGGCTGGCGGTAAAACTCGATACCAACGGCATGAATCCTTCAAGACTCAAGGAACTCTGGGCGGATAGAGCCTCCCGGCCCGATTACATCGCCCTGGATCTTAAGCTGGCCCCCGGCCGTTACAGGGAACTCCTATCCGGCCCCCGCTCCTTTGATCCCGCCGCCGCCCTGGCCGAAAGCGCCGCCCTGCTGCGGGACTCCGGGGTAGAGCATGAATTCCGCAGCTTAGCCCTGCCGGACGCTTACTTTGGAGCGGAGGACATTAAAGCCCTGGCCCCCCTGGCCGGGGGCAGTCCCTGGAATGTCCGGCCCTTCATACCGGGAAACTGCCTGGAACCGGCCTGGAATTCCCTTCCCGCCGCGGGAGAAAAGGAAACGGCCCGGCTGGCGGAAATGGCGCGGCGGAAAGCCCGGCCCTAAGGGTCCTGCTTTACCAGCTCCGCCCCCATGACCGCGACATTGTAAATGGGCGCGTAGAAACTGGTTAGAAAATATACGGTTTTTCCACCTTCCTTTGTATAGACGGGGTGCATAAAGGCCCCGTACAAACCGGGATAATCGGATTGCTTGGCTATGATGTGGGCCGCGCTGAAAGGCCCCTCCAGGGTCTTGGAACTCCGCATGATCAGATTCTCAGCGGCCAGGTAACTGATAAGCCACTCATCCACATAGGGACTGTACATCACCGACAGTTCCCCCGCGGGCCCCGGTATGACGCGGGCCGCGTTTTCTTCGGCCCCCTCCCCGCTTTTGTACAGGGGCAGGTTTTCCTCAAAACCGCTGAAATACTCATACGCGCTTTTATCCTCGACCCGATCTTCCCGGACCCGCATAAGGCCCACGGGGCCGGTCCGCCCTCCCCCGATACCGTAAAAGTACACATAACCCTGGTACTTCACCGGACAGAGTTGTACAAAAATGCCCTGGCCGTCCCATCGCGGACTCTCAAGCTTTTCCCAGCTTTGGCCGTTGTTACGGCTTCGTGCCAGGCCCCCGTAATTGCAGTCCCATTTACCGGGCTCGCCCCAGTGCCTTACCGACATATAGCAGAGGTACAGGGTATCGCCTATGGAGAATCCCCCCGTGGGGATCACCGTCATTTCGATATTGTCCTGCCTGCGGGCATGGAGCAGCTCAATGGCATTCCGGTTTAGCTTCGTGCTGATCATCCGGTCAAAAAGGATGCCGTCGGAGGCGTCCCTGTCGGAGCTGACGGCAAGAACATTGCTCCGCCAGTCCCCCGTAAAACCGGGGCCGGAAAAGGTGTCTCCAAAGGCGATGAATATTTCCTCCCCCCTGTCAAATATTATCCCCAGATCCGTACCAAAAACACGGTAATTGCTTAAGGTCCTGTTTATCGAATACTCGCCGGTCAGGGCCTCCACGATGCGGACATCTTTTAGGCCCTTAAAGTTATAGGGAAAATCCTCCCCCTTGGGGGGATAATTAAGACGCTTTTTTTTATATTCATAAAAGCGAAGTTCCCCGGCATCGGCGGCGGACGCCGCGTCAACGGCAGGTGCCGCGTCAATGGCCTGCACAACGTCAACGGCCGGCGCAGCGGAAGAGGGATCGCCGGCCTTTTTTTCCGCGCAGGAAACAAAACAGAAAACCGGCCCCAGGATCGCCAGGGCAAGCAACCTGCCGCGGCGGAGGATTCCCCCGCCACCGCCAAATCGAAAAAGCCGGCTGCCCGGCATCTTTCCGGTCTTCACGCATCTCCCCACTGCCATTTTTCCTCGTCTATGGGGAGCCGTCCTTCCACCGGCGGCAGCGGATCAAATTTCTTATGCGGTTCGGTCTGATACCAGTAGGCTGTGGAGCTTATATCGTCGCGGCGGTGATTAGCGTGGCCATGTTCAATGGTGGCCCGGATAGATTTGGTAAACATGACGGGGTCCTGTATGTGGTAACGGTAATAACTGATCTTCCCCTTCCAGTTATCATCTCCCCCCAGAATAAGGCCGTGGTATGGGGCCGCGTAGCTCTGGGTGGGGCACCAGGCCATGTTCACGTAATCTTCCGTCCCTGTACCGTGCAGACGCGGAGGCCAGGGTTCCCCGTCAATAAAAAACATATCGTCCCCTTCTCCGGGCCAATCCCAAAGGGCGCTTTTCCCCAGGTTATGTATGTTAATATTGGCCCCCACATAGTGGCCGGCCCCCTCCGCTTCCATAAGAACGTAGTTATCCTTCCCGTCCCGGTTTTGCCCTCCAAAACAGTATTCCCGATGGTTTGAAAATTCTTCCGGTTCCCTTCCCCCGGTGGGGTTTTGCCGCCGCCACTGGGCATGGAAGCGCAGGGCGGAATCGGGAAGGCCGGGCATTAGTTCATAGTCAACATAATAATAAACGATCAGGGTCGATTCACATTCGTTGGTGACGGTCAACAGGGCCCGCTCCGCAAAGGGCATGGGAAACCAGCAGTTAAGGGCCTTCCCGTCCTGGGGGCTCATCTGCAGGGGGGCGGACACAAAATTCCGCGTCATGCCGTGCCCCATACCAAAGAAATCGCCGGCGGGCGCTTCGACGCTGGGGTTCTCCTCGTTATCCCAATAAAAGCGGAGGAGGGCCTTGCGGAGGGAATACTTTTCCTGGGTAAAGCCGTCGTTGGCAAGGGTCATCCAGATATGGGTAACAAGGCCGGCCCCCTTTATGTCCGCGATGGGCGCGGTATCCCCGCTTTTAATATATATCCGGTCATCATTTCCCCCGGTACGATCGTAGGAAGATTCCCTCATCCGTTTGGAATCCCGTTTCAGAAAAATGTTCGACAGGCCGGCGGTAGAAAATGTACCCATGTTTAAACTCCCCTTTTACTGGTTTTATGCCCGGTTTTACGGGCCCTATTTTAAGCCGGATAATACGACTCCGGCGACGATCCGTTTTTGAAAAACAAAGAACAACGCTATTGGGGGCAGCACAATAACACAGCCCGCCGCCAGGACGGAACCGTAATTTGAGCTGTAAAAAGAACTATAGGACCGAACCACCTGCATAACCTGCATTAAATGGGGGCTGGATATGGTCATGGAGGGCCATATAAAACTATTCCAGTAGCCGGTAAAGGTCCCCGCCCCCATGACTACCATGGGGGCTACGCTCATGGGTACAAAGATAAACCAGAATATCCGGAATCTGGTACAGCCGTCAATGAGGGCGGCCTCTTCAAAACTGCCGGGGAGATTAAGAAAAAACTGGCGGAAAAAGAATATGCTGTAACCGGAAACCAGGCCGGGAAGAATAAGCACCCAGACGGTATCCAGCATCTTCAACTGATTCACCACCAGGAATGATGTTATCAATATGGCGATTCCCGGAACAAACATCGTGGAAATAGCGATGACCCAGAAAACTTTTTTAAGCTTGAACTCCAGCCGGGCAAAGGCATAGGCGGCCATCATATTGAGGAGCAGGGAAAGAACCACCGCCGATGAAGCCACGATAAAAGTAACCACCATGGCGTTGGGCAGGGGATAGGTTTTATTGTTGATCACGTTCTGGTAATTCGCCGGATCAAAGACCGATGGAAAAAACTTTAAGGGGATGGCGTAGATCTCCCGCCTGGTCTTAAAACTCGAAAGGACCATCCACAAAAAGGGGAAAAGGGCCAGGAATACCGCAACAAGACTGACAATATAGGCGGGTATTTTACCCGTTATTTTTTTCACGACGTTACGCCTCCAGGGATTTCTCGGACCTGATGATTTTGAATATGACGGCGTTAACCGATGCGATAATAACCAGCATGATCAGGGCTCCGGCGATGGTATAGCCCAAGCCCTTATCAACATCCCGGTAGTTGTTGTACAGGTACAACATGGGGGTAAGAGTCTGGCTGGCAGGTCCCCCGCCGGTCATCATATAGGGCAGGTCGAACATCTGCAGGGTTCCGGTGGTAAGGCTGATGCAGATAAGGATAAATATATTCTTCATCTGGGGGATGGTTATAAAAAGCATTTTGCCCAGGGCTCCCGCGCCGTCAATCGAAGCGGCGTCATAATATTCCTGGGGAATATTCACCAGGGCGGCATACATCAGGATCGTGTTTCCCCCCAGGCCTATCCATGCAGTAACGGCGCTGACGCTGAGAACCGCCAGAACCGGAGAATTAAAAAAAGCGATCCGGTCAAAACCCAGGGCCCGCAGACTCTGGTTAATGATCCCGGCGTTGAAATTAAAGATAAAATTGAAGATCAGGGCAACGGCTATCCCCGACACAATGCCGGGGATATACAGAACGGTTTTTGAAAAATCCGCCCATGTCCGGGGAAGAATCTTTAGGATATTGGACAGTAAAAACGAGAAGAACATCATCCCCGGCACGATAATACATACAAATTTTCCCGCGTTGATCAGGGACTGGCGGAACAGCGTGGTCTTAAGGATGATGCTGAAATTCCGCAGGCCAACAAATGTGGAGTCCTGGTAAAAGGACACGTTAAAAAAACTATACCGCAGGGCCATGAACAGCGGAGCGATAACAAACACCAGCAAAAAAAGTAAAGCCGGAGATGCCATCGCGTAGGCGGTAAGCGAGTCCCTGTTTTTCATACATACCTCCGGCTTCTTTGGGAACCTACTTGCCGGGATTCTTTCCCGCCAGCTCATTGTTCTTGATAATTTCGCTGATAGTCTTCGCGGCCTCCTCCGCGGCGGCATCAACGGATACCCCGTTGATGGCTACATTTTCAAACATGGTGGCCACCGCCACGGAAATATCCCATGGGTATACCGGCTCGGGTATGGCCCGGGAGGCGACATAGGCGATGGGCTCCGCCCAGGCCGCATCCCCGGCGGCATGGGCGGCGATATACTCGTCCACGCTTTTCCGGGGAGAGGATTTTGAATACTGGGCTATCTCAAAAAATTCCGCCGGAATAGACGGGTCGTCCCCCAAAAGCCAGTAGATATAATCGGCCATGGCCTTCTCATGGCTTGTCTTTGCGTCGATCACAAAAGTCCAGCCGCCGTTGGTGGCGGTGGGTTTATCCTGGTTTCCGTCCTTTGTGGGGACCGGAGCCACGGCGAAAAGTTCCGCCATTTCAGGATGATCATTGATGATTCCCGCAACTCCCCAGGAGCCGCAGATCTGCATCGCCACATAACCCAGCCCGAAGGGCTCAATATTCGTGTAGCCCGACAGGGACTGTTCCGGTACCACCCCTTCCGCGTACAGACGCCTGTAGAAATTCGCCAATTCCTTGTAATTATTGTCGATAAGCGGGGCATCCCAGTTGTCGTTTATCGCCAGGTGGCCGGAAACCGCGTATTGGGCCCCCCAGGTACACCAGCCAAAGGCCCCAAAATCGCCGATAGCCAGGCCGTACATATCCCTGGTACCCAATTTTTTACCGTATTCGATAAGCTCGTCCCAGGTCCTGGGGGGCCGGGTAAGGCCGGCCTTTTCAAAGAGATCTTTCCGGTAAAAAAGGACCGCCGACGGCTCCACAAGCTGGGGATATGCGTACACCTTGCCGTCAAAGGTAACCATGGACTTTACATTATCATGAATATCGTCCAGGGCCGGCTGGGGGACCAGGCCGTTAAGGGGCATCAGCTCGCCCCGGACTACGCCGCCGCGGATATTGTTGTAGGCGATAACATAGCCATCGGGGGCGGTACCGGAGGCGATGGCCGCGGTCATCCGTTCGGTCCAGGCGTCACCGGTGATAAATTCCTGATTCACCCGGTATCCCCTGTTCAGGGCGTTGTACTGTTCCGCCTTTTTTTCAAAGTACTCTACATTCCAGGTCTCAAACACCTGGTTCCAGAAGCTGAACTCTTCTACCTGGACGGTAGTGGAGGACCCTCCCCCCCGCTTGCATCCGCAGAACACCGCGATAATGCCCAGGGCCAGAAAAAACCTTACGCCAATTTTCATTATTTTTCTCCTCCTATGTTTTTTTCAGGTTCAACAAACCTGTTAAATACCATGGTTTCCAGGGGCGCCATGTTTAGTTTTACTGTGCCCGCAGGGACGGGAGGCATGGGGGTCTCATCCGGGCAGCCGGGATTCTTAACCGCCTCCCAGGCTCCGCCGCCGGACAAAAGAATTTCCGCCTCCTCGTGAAAAAGGGAAGTGTTCACCACATAGAGAACCTCTTTGCCCTCGAAACAGTAACCCTGGCCCAGCACCGCATCCAAAAGAACAATCCCCCGGTCTCCCTGTTCCCCCGATGCAAGGCCATGGTTGTACATATAGTAGCCGCGGTAAATTCTCCTGCATCGAATTTCGGGAGTCTTCAACATTCGGCCATAGATAAGCGGGGCCCCATGAACGCCAAGGCGCAGCCGGGCGCATTTCCCGGTGAACTTCGCCGGTCCCGGATCATAGGCAAAGCCCTGGGGTAAAAAATGGTAATAGTGTTCCTCCGGCTTGTTGGTCTTTCCGCCGATCCATTCCATTTCGCTGTATTCAAGGTTGATCTCAAAAATACCGCCCCACAGATAGGTCTTTGCGATGCTGTGATAAATAATGTCCCCCGTTTCAGCGGTGAATTTACCCCAGCCATCACAGCGCAGGGGGGCGTATTCACTGTAGACATACTGAAAAAGCGGTATAACCCTGGCCTTATTTTGGCGGATCAGTTTCCGCAGGGGCCAGAATTCCAGCGCCGAGTTCGGCTGGGCATTGGCCCGGGCCTGGTAGTAATCAACTTCCCCGATAAGCGTCTCGTTGATCATCTCCGTGCCGATGGGAACATAGGCCCCCTTTTTCCCGGCCATGGCCTCCTTGGTTTCCCGGTAGATCCGCCGGTAGGCCCCGGTCATCTCCGCCCCCGCGCCGGGGGCATGGCCGTGGTCCCCCGACATACAGGTTTTAATGATATTATTGGCGGAAATATCGTAGTACAGGGCGTCGCAGCCCGATTCCTCCACAAGCCGCGCGTCCCGCCTTACATGGAGGTCCCGGGCGTATTCGGTCAGGGGACAGAGCATGTTAAACGTGTATTTATCCACCGATTTCGGCCGATCCGGCCATGCCTGCAGATTTTTCCTAATAAGTTCCGCGTCTGTTTTATCCACGGCGGTGAGGAAATCAAATTCAAAGGGGGCGAAATGATCCCCCTGACGCCGGATACACTCGATATTTTTCCGGCTGAAACGGGCGGGAAACCAGCCGCCGTATCCACCGGGGAGTGAGTTGTAGAAGTTCTGATCCACCCGCGGCCAGTCGGGGCCCAGGATATGAAAAAGGGGACTCCCAATATCCCGGCGGTAACGCTCTATCCAGAGGCTCCGGTCATGGGAGGCGTCAATACCAAAGGTAACCGCCCCCGTTTCCCCGGTAAGCCATTTAGCGGCCCCGCCGCGCTCCGCCAGCCTCCCCTTTTCGCACCAGGGCTGCCGTAGAGCCCAGGACCTGTATATACCGGCGCAGCTTTCCCAGCGTCCTTCCCGCAGGGGGACAAGCGCAAAATCCCAGTCTTGCTCCAGCCCTTTTCCCTTGCCCGTATCTTCATAACCGTATATCTGGCTGGCCCGGAGCTTCCCCCCTTGTTTGTAAAAGTTAAGCCACTTCTGCCGCCCCCCGCCGTCACGGGCAGTAAAAAACAAACCGGGGCCCCCCTTCATGTAATAGGCGAAAAACTGCATGGCCGCGCCGGAAAAACTCTCCGGGTAAGGCATGTAGCGCAGCCCCCCGCCCCCATCCTCAAAATTTTCCAGGGGTGAGTCGATCTCTATCCCCGTAGCCCAGGGGTGAATCAACTGATGAATACCGCCGCCAAAACGGGAAATGCCATCTATAACCGGATATTCCAGCGAATAGACGATCCCGTCCCCCCGGTTCTCCACGGAAGACCGGAAAACAAGCCCCCCCGCCCCCAGGCTCAGACGCGCATGGATACTCAAGCCCCCCGCAAGAGTCCAGGAGAAAAGGGTCCCCGCCTCCCCAGGGGAAGGAGAGACGGGGGAAGGAGAAACAGAAAAACACTCAAAGGCGGAACAGAGTCCAGCCCCCCCGGCCTCCCCGCCGCGCTCAAGGAGAAAAGGGACATCCAGAGAATTTTTAAGGTACTCCACAGCGGAACTGTCATCGGAAAAGGACAATAGAACCCCGGTACTTTTATCAAAAACCGCCCGGAGGGTTCCGCTCTTTAGTTCTATTACCGTCACGGTAACATGATGGAACGGGAATTTTGGGACTGTCAATAAAAACCCACTAATTTCCCGGTTTCGGTTTATGGCATCACAGTTTTTCAATACAATACTGCTGACAAGCCATAGAGGGGCATATACGGCCGAATTTTAAGTTTTGTTACCAGGCTGTCCGGCAGCCAAAACACACGAAACAAAATTCCAAATCCCGCGAGACGCGCGCACTGCGCGCACTGCCCCGGTTAAAACCGGGGCGCATTGGTAAATTTTGGGGTATTTTCTGGCGCTAAGCCATGCCGCATTGTCAAATAGACAAGCTGCGCTTGCCTGCCGCGGGCTCAGCTAAAGCTGGGGCGCATTGCCCAATATCTGGGGAATCACTGGCGCTATGCGGTTCCGCATTTGTTAATATACAGCCTGGCCGGCAGGATGCCGGCTGTAAGGAATTTCTACGTTTTTGCAAAGCAAAAACGTAAAGCTAAAAAATGGCAGGGATGCCATTTTTTAGCAGCGCAAGGGATTGGAGGGGCCCGAAGGGGCCACCGCAGTCCCGCAGGGACGAGGAGGCCGGAGCCCCGGAAAGCCCGGTCCCCGCGAAGCGGGGATGCGCCCATAGAAACTCGACATTTGGCCTGTTATATCTTCCGCTGGAGGGGGACCGGATACGCGCCGGTTTCCAGTTTGGTGATAAGAATTTTGCAGAGCTCCGCCCCCAGGGTAAAGAAAGAGGGGGCCACCCTTTTTACCGGGCTTAGGCCCTTGTAGTGGAAAAGATCCTCCTCGCAGTCGTAAACAAGGAAATTATCGTTTTTTACCCTGATCTCATGCTGGATAAATTTCGCCGCCACAATATAATTCGCGGAAAAATCCACCGAAAAAACCGCGCAGCGGGAATCAAAGTTGTTAAAAAAAGAATCCAGGGCATTCATGGCCCCAAATTCCGTTAGACAGACATACTTTATACTGCCGGAAAAATCCTTTACCGCGTCGTACAGGCCCTCGAAGCGGCGGTTCTTCCTCTGCGGGTAATAGCCGGCCACCAGAATCCTGCGGTATCCATTATCCAGAAAAATCCGCCCCGCCTCCCCGGCATGCCGGTAATTATTGGTCTGTACCACCGGGAGGCCGGGAAACTCATCGGGAATAATATCCGCCGCTATATCCAGCCCCTCCCTCATGACGTGGTAGAAAGGAAGCGCCGAATTACTAAAATAAAGGGCGATGATGCCGTTGACATTCAGGGACAAAAGGTATTCCCCGAAACGGAGGGAACAGGTATCAATGTTGGGGAGTTCCTCAAAACTGACGTTTATGCCCTTCTCCCCGGCGGTCTCCCGGATTCCCTTGAAGAAAGCCCGGTTAAAACGGGTATCCTCCCGGGCGGACACCACCGCTATTCTATAATCCCCCGCCTTTCCCAAAGGACGGACAGATTTTACCGTGATGCCGGCCCGCTGTTTTACGGAGAGGCAGCCCAGCTCTTCGAGTTTTTTCACCGCCCGCTGGGCGGTCTGGACGCTTACCTGAAATTTTTCCGCCAGTTTTCTAACGGAAAGGTACTTGGAACCCTCGGAATAGTGATTCTCCAGATCCCGTTTTACCGTGTTGAAAAATTCGTCAAAGATTTTTCTGGGCATGGCTTATGTGTAATCGAAATCCCCGCCTTTCGCAACTATTTCCCGCAATAGAAAAAATAGCGTCCGGCGCCGCACTCTGCCCCGCGGAGGCTCATTCATCCGCCCCTCCGGCATCCTCTCCGCCGTCGTAAGCGCCGCCATATTCAGCGGCATATTCGCCGCCGTATTCGGCAAGCTTGCGGTGCAGGGTCTTCCGGCCGATACCTAAAATATCCGCGGTTTTACTCTTGTTCCCCCGCTGGGCGGAAAGGGTATTCCGGATGATGATCTTCTCCGCGTCCTCCAGGGAGGAACCCAGGGGGACACGAATCCAGCCTTCATCGTTTCCCTGCCGCAGGGTGGGGGGCAGGTCCTCAATGCCGATAAGGGGGCCGGGAGTCATAACCACCGCGCTTTCCAGACAGTTCCGCAGTTCCCGTACATTGCCGGGCCAGTCATAGGCATAAATAGCGGCCCTGGCCTTGCCGCTTACCCCTTCGATGGTCTTGCGGTTCTCCCCGGCGAATTCCCGGAGGAACACGGCCATAAGCAGGGGGATGTCGTCTTTCCGTTCCCTCAAAGGGGGTACATGGATGTTGACCACGTTAAGCCTAAAGTAAAGGTCCTCCCGGAAGTTCCCCTTTTCGATCTCCGCCTTCAGGTCCTTGTTGGTGGCCGCCACGATCCGCACATCGGTTTCAACGGTCTCCTCCCCCCCCAGGCGCTCGAATTTCTTTTCCTGCAGGACCCGCAGCAGCTTAATCTGGATGTTCTGGTCAATCTCGCCGATCTCGTCCAAAAACAGGGTCCCCTCGTTGGCAAGCTCGAAGCGGCCCCGGCGGCGGGATACCGCGCCGGTAAAACTGCCCTTTTCGTGGCCAAAGAGTTCACTTTCCAGGACGCTTTCCGCCAGGGCCGCGCAGTGAACCTTGATCAGGGGTTTGTCCTTGCGGGGGGAAAGACCGTGGATGGCATCGGCCACCAGTTCCTTCCCCACCCCGGATTCCCCGGTAATAAGGATGGACGCCCTGGTGGGGGCCGCCCGGCTGATAGTGTCGAAGACCCGGCGCATGGGGGCGCTGGTACCGATGATCGTCTCAAACTGTTTCTTCTGCTCCAGCTCCTCCTCAAGCTCCCGGTGTTTCAGGGCCAGTTCCCGGTTTTGCAGGGCCCGTTTAACCAGTTGGGAAAGGTGATCCAGATTCACCGGCTTGGTAAGGAAGTCCCAGGCCCCCTGACGCATGGCCTCCACCGCGTTTTCCACCGTCCCGTGGCCGGTGAGGACGATCACGGGAATACCGGGGCTTTCCGCGCAGATCCGCCGCAGAAGCTCCTCCCCGGAAAGGCCGGGCATCCTGAGATCGGTGATCACCAGATCGATGTCCCCCTTGCCGAAACGGCGGAGTCCCTCATCCCCGTCAAGGGCCGTAACCACCTCGTAGCCGTCCATTTTTAAGGACGCGGCCAGCCCTTCCCGGATATTCTTTTCATCATCCACCACCAAAAGCCGGAATTTCATGAAGCTCCCTCCCCACGATCTGAGGATTTTTCCTTTTCGATATCCCCTTCAAAATCCCCCTCAAAGCCGATAAGCCGGCGTTCCCTCTGGGGAACGGGCAGGGAAATAGTAAAACTGGTCCCCTCCCCTTCCCTGGATTTCACCGAAATCTCCCCCTGATGTTCCCGGATAATCTTAAACACCAGGGTAAGACCCAGACCGGAACCGGTAGCCTTGGTAGTAAAGTAGGGTTCAAAAATTTTGGAAAGGTTCTCCTCCGGAATCCCCAGCCCGGTATCCATGACGCTGATAAAAGCCTCGTTGTCCTTGCGCCCGGTCTTAACCGTCAGCTTCCCCCCGCCGGGCATCGCCGCCGCGGCGTTTTTTACCAGGTTAAGCAGGGCCTGTTTCAGATACCGCTCGTCAAATTTAAGCAGGGGAAGCCCCTCCTCCAATTCAAGGTTACAGACAATAGAAGCGCCGGAAAGCTCAAAGCCCATAAATTCCATCAGTTCCCCGATAAGGACATTGATATTCCCCTCCCGCAGATCCAGGTTCATGGGACGCACCGCGAAAAGGAAATCCACCACAATATGGTTAAGCCGGTCAATCTCCTCGTTTACCACGGCGATATACTTGTCAAGCTGATCCAAGCCTTCGGTGTTCGCCGCGCCCCGGGCCATAAGACCGCGGTTGGCCTCCAGAGCCTTCTGCATAAGCTGAATATGTATCGAAATGGACCCCAGGGGATTCTTGATCTCGTGGGCCACCCCCGCGGCCAGGGTAGTCAGGCTGGCAAGATTCTCCGCCCGCCGCAGCCGGGCCTCCCGGCCCCGTTTTTCCGTAATGTCTTCGATGTAGATCAGGGAACCGGTAACCCGGTGTTCCCGGACCAGGGGCAGCACCGAAATAGAGAGAAGCCGCTGAATCCCCGCCTCCACATTGAATTCCCGGTCCTCCACCCGGTCTCCGCTTTTCAGCGTAGCCTCCAAAAAATCGGCAATCCGTTCATCCCAAATCCTGGACCACAGGGGATCGCTGCCCAGGGTGGAAACCGTGATAGGGATAAAACGCTCGGCGCACTTATTAGCCAGGACCAGGGAATGTTTGGTATCGCAGACCAGAATCCCCTCCCCCAGGGACTCCAGCACCGTCTCCAGGCGGTCAATCTCCTCCGCCGCGTCAATAAAAAGATCCTCTATCTGCTCCCCGGTAAGCTTGGAAATTTTCTTGATGGACCTTTTGATAAAATCTTTCATCATCGTATCCGCTCCTTGGGCGCATCCCCGCCCCTTTCGGGGCGGGGACCGGGCTATCCGCTCCAATTCCTCAGCTTTACCTGCGGTAAAGCCTCCGGTATTTCCGCTTCTATCCCTTGCGCGCGCAAACTTCGTTTGCGGCTAAAAAATGGCATCCATGCCATTTTTTAGCACGTTTATCACAGCCGGCATCCTGCCGGCCAGGTTGTTAATTAAACCAATGTGGCTTCGCATAGCGCCATCGTATGCCCCCAAATTGGAAAATGCGCCCCGGTTTTAACCGGGGCAGTGCGCGCGCGGCTCACCGCGCTTTTTGCGCGGTGAGCTGGAACAAAAGCCACAAAAACCTAAACATTTGCCACAGCCGGCCGGCGCGGCCCAAACCGCGGGAATACTAACATTCCGCCATGGCCCCTTTAAGGCCGCTGATCATACGGTCCAGGGCCAGGGAGGGACTCTGATTCCAGACCCCCACCGCCGCGGCGGCCTCGGTGGCGTAGTTTTTCCAAAGCCCCATATAGACGATCCTCCGGGAACCCGCGGCCCCGGAGAGGGAGCCGGAAACCAGGCCCAGGACCGCGGCCAGAAAATGGGAAAAAAGGGAGCGGACCTGAAAATCCTGGGCCCCCGCCAAAACCTTGTCAACGATGGTTTTATTATCTCCCACCGGCCGGCCAAGACCAGCGGCGCCGGCGATGGGGGCGCTGTACCGGCCCAGGGCCACCAGTTCCTCCGGCAGAACCGCGATACGGCGGCGGCGAAAGTTATCCAGGGCGGCCAGGGCCACGGAGGATACAAAAAAGGCTGCCAGGGGGTAAAGATCGTCCCGGCTTACCGGGAGAAAACCGTCCAGGTAGGCTTCCAGGCCCCCCTCCTCCCAGGCTTCCGGTTCACGGTAGACCCGGCGGATCAGTTCCTCCGCGGCGGCGCGGTCCCTCGTCATAAAGCGGTAAGGCCGGAGCCGGGAAAGCAGGGTGGGAAGAACGGCATCCCGCCTGGTGGTACAGAGTATAATACTAAGCCGTTCCGGGGGTTCCTCCAGGATTTTTAGAAGGGAATTCAGGGCCTCCTCCTTCATCCGGTCGGCGTTTTCGATGACCAGAAGCTTCCGCCGGCCCGCCGGGGCCAGGCGGCCCCAAAAACTGGCCTTCCGTATCTGGGCCACCGGGATATGTTCGGAGATCCCTCCGGCCTCAAGCTTCAGGGCGTTCTTCACAATCGAGGCCCCCAGCTTTTCCCCGGCGCTTCTGATCTTCTCCGGTTCCTCCGCCCCCGCTTCATTCAGCTCCTCCAGGTCCTCTTCCAGGGCCTCGATCAGGGGGTTAAGCCTTCCCAGCTCCCTGTCCCCTTCCCAAAGGACCGGGGAAAAACGCCCCAGGAGCTTCCTCACCGCCCGGAGGAGCAGAAGCCGGCCATGACGGGGTTCCCTCAGCAGCACCGCCGAGGAGGCGGCGATTTCGGCGGCAAAGGCCCGGGGCCCCATCAAAAGCATATCCGGGTGAAGGAGCAGCCGGTGCCGCCCGCAATGGGGGCAGGAACAGTTCCAGGCCCCCCGGCCCTCGCAGGAGAGGACCCTTCCCAGTTCCAGGGCCGCGGTCCCCTTCCCCGACGCGGGGGGGCCGAAAAAAAGCATGGAGGGGGGCAGAACCCCCGCCTCCAAATCCTCCTTCAACCGTTCCGCCGCGGCCTGGGCTATAATATTTTCAAACACGCAAAACCCGCCAAAAACTGAACGGAAGCCCTCATCCCGTCCGCCGGAACTTCCCGCTGGAGAATAAGGGGCAGCAAAAGTTCCGCAAAAAAACTACCCTCCAGCAGGGGCCCCGCGTCAAAAATAGGCTGTAACGTAAAGGCCAGGAGCAAAAGAGTCGTTACCATAATTCCCTCGGCAAAGCCAAAAAGGAAACCTAAAAAACGGTCCACCCCGCCCAGGTTGATCCGTTCCACAATATCCGTCAGAAGGTACTCCACCAGCTTAACCAGGACAAAAACCAGGGCAAAGATCAAAACAAAAGAGAGGATCTCCGGTATATTCCGTACCAGAGCGGGCAGCAGCCTTCGGATAAAAGCGGGGATCTTTTCCGTAAAAGCCTCCAGCCCCCGGCTCCGCAGAAAGGCCGCGCAGTTCCGGTAGAGAAAAAGGGAACCGAGGACCCCCAGCACCAGGGAGGCCAGAGTCATAAATTCGGAGATAAAACCCCGCAGGGTACAACGGATAACCAGGAGCAGGGTTAGGCCGATAAACACATAGTCAATTATCCTCATGGAGTTCAGGGATCTTCCCCACCCCCCGGAGCGCCCCCGGAAAGCGCGGCTTCAATCGCCCCGGCAATGATCGCGGCCCCGTCGGTCCCCCCAATCCGGGCGGCGGCGGCGGACAGTCCCGCCAGCCTCTCCGGGTCCTCCGCCAGTTCCCCGATCAGGGCGGCCAGGTCCTCCGCCCTAATCCCCTCCCCTCCCCGGGACCGCAGCACCACAGCGGCGCCGGCTTTCTCGAAAAATTCCGCATTCTCCACCTGGTCTCCCCGGGTGCCGCTTCCCCGAAGGGGAAGAAGGACCATGGGCTTTCCAAGAACCGCGTTTTCCCACAGTGTCCCGGCGCCGCTGCGGCTTAACACCAGCTCCGCCGCCGCCAGAACCTGGGGCATCTCCTCCCTAAAATAGGCATAGGGCCGGTATCTCTCGCCCGGTTCCGCCCCCCCGTTCCCCGGCCCCGTCTGGTGGACCACGGTGTAATATTTAGTCAATTCCGGCAGGGCCTTCAGGACCAGGGCGTTAAGTTCCAGCGAACCCTGGCTGGCCCCCAGGACCAGGAGAATCCGCGCCCCCTCCCCCAGGCCCAGGAAAGCCCGCCCCGCTGCCGCATCCGCGCCGCGAAAACCGGGCCGCACCGGATTCCCGCTTACCGTAAGCAGGGAACGGCAGGCCGGCGGCAGAAAAGCCGCGGTAGCGGCGTAGGCGGTAAAGATCCGGCCCCCGCTGGCCCGCACAAAGCGCAGGTTTATCCGGGTCGCCAGGCCGGGGCTAACATCGGATTCGTGGGTATATACGGGAATCCCCAGGGAAGCCGCCGCGGCGCAGGGGGGAACGCTGACAAAGCCCCCCTTGGAAAAGAGCAGCACGGGCTTCAGCTTTTTCAGGATAGAGCGGGCGGCAAAGAAGCCGGCCAGTACCCGGAACAGATCGGGGATAGTTTTCAGGGAAAAGTAACGGCGCAGCCGCCCCGCGGGGATGCCGAAAAATTCCAGCCCCTCCCTTTCCACCAGGGAGCGGTCCATACCCCGGCGGTCGCCAAGCCAAACAATCCGGCAGTTTCCCCGGCGCTTCAGCAGGGCGATCACCGCAAGACCGGGGTAAATATGCCCCCCCGTCCCTCCCCCGGTAAAGGCGACGGTCAACACCGCCGGCCCCCTATATCGTTCAGCATAAACAGATTCTACCCAAACAGGGGAAAATCCGCAATCATGACCGGGACTTTGCCCGCCCTCCACGAAGAAAACCGGAAACCCAAAAAGGACAATGTTCTAGCCCCGCCTCAAATCCCGTCCCCCAGACCCTTCACCGCAAAGCTCAGCCGCTGCAGCGGCGAGGGGCCAAGGCGCCGCATGGCTTCCCGGTGGGCCCTGGTGGGGTAGCCCTTGTGGGTTTCGTAGCCGTAGCCGGGGTAAATACAGCCGTAAAGCTCCATAAGCCGGTCCCGCTGGGTCTTAGCCAGGATAGATGCGGCCATCACCTCCGCCACGGAGGAGTCGGCCTTTACCAGGGCCCTGGCGGGGATGGGGAGTTCCGGCAGGTAAAGGCCGTCCACCACCGCCTCCAAGGTTCCATGTCCCCGCCCCCATTCCGGAGAGCGGAAAAGCAGGTCTTCCCAGGCCCGGCTCATGGCCAAAAGGCTTGAACGTAAAATATTGATACAATCAATTTCGGCGGCGGAAGCCCAGCCGATGCCCCAAGCCAGGGCCCCGTCCAGGATAATACGCCGGGCTTCCTCCCGCTTCTTGACGGACAGCTTTTTTGAATCCCCCAGGATTCCCGCGGGAAAATACGGCGGCAGTATTACTGCGGCGGCACAGACCGGCCCCGCCAGGGGGCCCCGCCCCGCCTCATCAAAACCACAGATCATCCGGTTTTTGGCGCGTCATTTAGAATCCGTTACCCGGCCGCCGCCCCGGTTAATGACTCCCAAGACCTCCCGCAGTCCGTCATCCCCGGCGTAGTAATGCTCCTCCAGTTCATCTTCCTCAAGGCCCACCAGTTCATGACTCATGTAGTGAATCCACTGGGGTTCATCCTTCAGGGAAAGTTCATGTTTACGGCAGTAATAATCGGGCTGGATGGGAAGCTGTTGGGATTTATCGTAAAAGTATTTATAATCGTGGACCGCGATCTTAAGATCATGCCGGGGTATTCCCTTTTTTAAAAAAATCTCCGCCAGGTAATTTATAGTACGCCCCGAATCAAATATATCGTCCACCAAAAGCACCCGGTCTCCGGTCCTCAGATGGGCGGGATCGTAAGTCCAGCCCTCCACAGAAATTTTATCCTGACTCATCACGTCCGAATAAGAGCGGGCCACTACCGCGGCATAGTACACCGGCCGGTCTCCCTTCCGCAGTATCTTAAAATACTCGCTGATTACGTTCCCCAGAAAGGCCCCGCCCCGCAGGGACACGTAGATCACATCGGGAATAAAACCGTCAAGGTATATCCGGTGGGCAAGTTTAAGGGTATTGTTCCGCACCGTGTCATAGGGAAGAAATTCTTTTTTCACCGTTCCCCCGGATACAAGAGAGCGCCCTGGGCGCGGATCTGATCCATGGTTTCCATGATGACAAGGGATTCGGAAAGACCCATGATTCCACTTTCCAGCTTCCCGGCCCTAAGGCAGTTCATTAATTCCTCCGCCTCGTAGTTATACCCGTTGGATAAGAATTCCGGTTCGTAGTGATACTTGTAGCGGCCATAGACCTGAAGGTCCGCGCTGTGGGAAAAAACAAAATCCGGCAGGTGGATATACCCCTGGGTTCCGTAGATCCAGCCGTCGTTTACCCCGGCGGTACTGATGGCGGCGCTGAGGGAGGCCATGCGGGGCCCGCCGTAGGAAAGCAGGGCGGAGACCTCCTCATCGACCCCCGTTTCCCCCAGGTACATCATGGATTTTACGGCCTCCGGCTTTTTCCCGCCAAAGGCAAAGGAGGCCAGGGAAACGGGGTACACACCGGCGTCAAGCAGGGCCCCGCCCCCCAAGCCGATATTGTAAAGCCGGCCCTGGGGGTTAAAGGGGGCGGAAAAACAGAAATTCGCCTGTACCATCTTTACTTCCCCGATAATGCCGGAATTAAGCCATTCCTTAAACTTGAGGAGGGGGGGAACAAAACGAGTCCACATGGCCTCCATGAAAAACACCTTATTGGCCTTGGCTTCGGCAATCATCTGTGACAGCTCGGCGGCGTTGATACTTACCGGTTTTTCGCAGAGGACTGCCTTTTTTGCCCGGAAAGCCGCAATGGCCATTTCTTTGTGGGTAACATGGGGAGTACCGATATAGATCGCCTCCACCGCGGGATCATCCAGCATCGCCCGGTAATCGCCGTAGGCTTTTTCAAAGCCATATTTGGCGGCAAAAGCTTCCGCCTTTTCCCGGCTCCGGGACGAGGCCGCATAGAGACGGGCCCCCTTCGCGTCCCGCAGGCCCATGACAAAACGGTTGGAAATACCCCCGGTTCCCGCTACTCCCCAGTTGATTCTGTCCTTCATAAAAAAACCCTCCTGTAGGCCGGACAAATTAAATGCCGCCGGATTAGGCGGGCAAGGGCCGTTTCCGCCCTTCCCGTTCTCTGCCCCTCCGGGGCCGTAAAAAACCAAAGAGACTGCCGGTAAAACCCCCCACGATATGGGCAAATTGGGAAATATTGTCGGGGTCAAAGGAATTTAGAATCTCCCGTCCCAGGTAGAGGATCAGAATCAAAATAAAGGTAAGGGGAATTTCCCCGGCGGTAAAATTGGTAAACGAGGCCAGGAGGATCATCATGAACACCACCCCGCTGGCCCCCAAAAGACTTTTATTAAAAAAGGCGATATTAAAAAGGCCGGTTACCAGGGCGGTAACAAGAATCATGAACAAAAGGTGAAGGGAACCGTAATATTCTTCCAGGATGGGGCCAATCAGCAAAATAACCATAAAATTAGAAACCAAATGCGGCCAGCCGGCGTGACCCGCCGCATGGGTAAACAGGGTAATCCAGCAGCGCGGACTGGCCGGATTAAAACCCCCTTTACCGGGGACGGAAAACCAGAGTTCCTCCAGGGGATAAAAACGGAAAAGGGTCTGGGAAAGGGCCAGGACCAGAACGCTGGTAAAGGCAAAGCTTAACACCGTGGGGGCGTTGTACTTAATCCGCATAAGCGGATTATAACGTCTCCGGCTTGGCTTAGGCAATGAAGCGCGGGGCCGTAATCCCGGCGGGGAAAATCTTGTGGGGAAGTCCTGGATTGCCAATACTTAAAGGTATGAAAAATATAGAAACAGAATATTTCGGACCCCCCCGGCGGCCGTGGCAGATCCTTTCGGGAACCGGCATTAAGATCGCCGGTATTATCCTTATGACCATGGACCACCTGCACCAGATGTTCATTGCCCAGGGGGCGCCGAACTGGCTTAACTGGTTTGGCCGGCCGGTGGCGGTGATGTTCGTCTTCCTCTCCGCCGAAGGTTTTTTTTACACCCACCACAAATGGCGGTACATGCTGCAGTTCCTGACGGGTTTCCTTTTCATGTCCGCCATGAACCTGACATTATCCACCCTCATGCCCATGGAATATATAGCCCTGATCAACAACATCTTCGGGACCCTGTTCATGGCCGCCTTTTATATGTGGAACATTGATCGTATCCGGGACGGTCTTAATGATAAAAACCCGGCCAAAATTCTTGGCGCCATAGGGGGTTTTCTCCTCCCCTTTATCACAAGCCTTGCCGTGATTCTGGCCATCCAAAGCGAAAACCGGACCGTCGCGATGATCTCCCTTTTCATTCCCGACCTTCTGTCCGTGGAAGGCGGCTTTGCGCTGGTCCTTTTGGGGGCGGCTTTTTATGTGCTAAGAAAGTACCGCTTCGTCCAGGCTGTCCTGGTACTGGCCGTAAGCGCCCTTAGCTGGTACTTTTCGAAGGACAGCGCCGATTTAGGAAATTTTCAGTGGCTCATGGTTTTCGCCGTCATCCCCATACTCCTGTACAACGGCAAACGGGGAAAGGGGATAAAATACTTTTTCTACATCTTTTACCCCGCCCATATCTACATTCTGTACTGCGCTGCCTGGTTTTTACGGGGCTGACCGGACTTGTTCAAGGACAACGCTATTTTTCTATAACCACCTTCATAATATTATCCTCGAATTTCCAGGTAATCGTTGGGGAATATAGGGCCACAGTAAAGTTGGGGCTGATGGTGTATATTTTCGCCGGATCATGCGTATTACTGCCAGCCGGAATAGTTAACTCAGTGGCCAGGGAACCGTCGGGTTTTGTACATTCTATGTATTCATACTCCAGCGTATCATTGATAGATTTAGCGGCCCTAAGCTCCACAGCCACATTAAGATTATTCGTCACCTGAAGCTCAAAGGGAATACCGTCAACTAAAGGGGTAATATCCCTGAACACATAGCGTTCCCCGGAAGCATGGGATTCCATTTTTACGCTCATGGCCCCCGCCAGTACGGATATACCTTCGGGGGGCAGCGTATATGCTTCGACACGGTAAAGCTCGGAAGAATTTGGGCTTAGAGTTCTTACGGCGCCATTGTAGGCGTATGTTACGGTCTTTGAAGATTGATTGTCCGCCGTGACGGTATAGTATTTTGTGTCGCAGGAAAAAAACGTCAGAACTAACAAAACAGTAACACTGAACTTTTTCATGGAAGCCTCCTCAGCGGCTTTTTATTTGGTTTCTGTCCATAATGTAGACACATTATGGAAAGGGCATATATGCCGCGGCTTTCTTAAAAATAATTTCCCTGCCGCCCGTTTTTTGGGGGAAGGGCCTTTCATTTTTCCGCCAATTCAATTTCCACCGGGCAGTGGTCGGAGCCTTCCACGGCGGAGAGAATCCGGGTGCCTTTTACCCGGCCCAGGAAGGGATGGTCGATACAGTGGTAATCAATACGCCAGCCCACATTCCGCAGGCGGGCCCCTGCCCGGTAGGACCACCAACTATAGTGCCCGGTTTCCCCGGGGTGGAAGTGCCGGAAGCTGTCCACATGCCCCGCCTGGGTAAAGGAGTCCATCCAGGCCCGCTCCTCCGGCAGGTAACCGGCATTACCCTCATTTTCCCTGGGCCGGGCCAGGTCTATGGGGGTATGGGCGATGTTGTAGTCCCCGCAGAGGACAAAGTGCCGCTTCTTTTTTACCAGGCCGTTGCAGAGATCCATCATGGCGGCGCAAAAATCAAGTTTATAGGGCAGCCGGGCGCCCCCGTCCTGGGAATTGGGAAAATACGCGGAAATAAGAGTAAAATTCGAAAATTCCGCTAAAAGAACCCGGCCCTCATCGTCAAAGGCGTCAATCCCCAGGGGCTTAACGCTTTTTGGCTTGACGCGGCTAAAAATGGCTACCCCGGAATAGCCGGCTTTCCTGGCGCTTGCCCAGTAAGCGTAATAAGCTTCTCCCCTGTTGTTCCGGGGCTCCCGCAGCTCCGGGGAAAGCTGTTCCGGCCGGGCCTTGGTTTCCTGCAGGCACAGAATATCCGGGGAATCCGAGCCAAACCATTGGACAAAACCCCGCTTTTCCACAGCCCGAATCCCATTGACATTCCAGGAAAGAATACGCATAAGGCAAATATAGATGGACCGGCCTCTAATAGCAAGGCGGCCCCTCCCCCCTATGCCGGATTATCTAATATACAGCCTCTGGCCCTTGGCTTTTGTTCCAGCCCAAACCTGCGGTTTGGGCCGCGGCCGCACTGCCTCCGCTAAAGCGGAGGCGCATTTTTCAATTTGGGGGCATACGGAGGCGCTATGCGTAGCCGCTTTGGTTCAATAACAGCCTGCCGGCATGGGGCGAAGTAATTGCCCTGGTAAGGGGCGTTAAGGAAAAAATGTAACACCCGCCCGGCGCAGGGCAACTGTACTTATCCCGGCCAAATGCAAGCCCGGCTTTAGGCGGGCGGGCGCGCCGCGGGGCCGGCTGTGATAGACGTATACGTTTTTGCAAAGCAAAAACGTAAAGCCCAAAAATGGCATGGATGCCATTTTTGGGCCGCAAACGAAGTTTGCGCGCGCAAGGGATTGTAGGGGCGCGCAGCCCCGAAGGGGCTGGAGCGTTCCCGGAGCGAAGCGCAGGGAATGAAGCGTAAGCGGAACCCCGAAAAGCCCGGTTTCCGGCGCACAGCGCCGGAAATGCGCCCAAATACACAGAAAAAGCTTTGTACTGTAATCGCCGAAAGGGAAGCCCTGTCCATTGTCCAACGGCCTTTTTTCGGCTATGATGATTCTATGGCCGGGTTGGAAAAAATCGGCGTGAGGCCCTCCTCCCGGAAGGAGGAAAAGCTCAAGGAACCGGAAGATTACCGGGTCATTTTGCTTAACGATAATTATACCACCATGGAATTTGTGGTGGCGGTTTTGATTTCGATTTTTCAAAAGAACGAGGGCGAGGCGAAGCGGATTATGCTGGATGTACATCGTAAGGGCCGTGGGACGGTGGGGTTCTACCCTTGGGATATAGCCAGAACCAAGGCTGAACAGGTCCATGCGGAAGCGGGACGGAGAGGATTTCCCCTGCGTTGTGTTGTTGAACAGGCCTAGAAGGGGTAGAATTGCTTAGTTTGGGAGAAACTCAATGAAAATCTCTGGTCATGTACAGGCGATTATTAACGCTGCTTATAACGAGGCCAAAGGACGGAATCACGAATATTTAACCCCTGAGCATGTCCTTTACGCGGCCCTTGGCTTTGAGGAAGTTCAGGGAGTGCTTTCCGCCTGCGGGGCGAATCTGAATCAGATTCGCAGCGAAATGGAAAACTATTTTGAGCAGAAGATTCCGGTTATCGACGATACCGAACCTACCCAAACGGTGGGTTTTCAGAGCGTTATTGAGCGGGCCGTGCTTCAAAGCCAGTCTTCCCAAAAGGATATGCTGGATGTGGCGGATATTCTGGTTTCCCTCTTTGACGAGGAGCTGACCTACTGTTCTTATTATCTAAAAAAGGCCGGTGTCAAACGTCTTGAGCTTCTCAATGTCCTTTCCCACGGCTATGACGGCGACAGCTCCCATGTTTTCGATTTTGGCAAGGTCCGCCACGGCCACGAAACGGAGGGGGGGGGTAAATACGGGGGGAACGAGGAAGACCCGGGGGAGGCTCAAAAGGCCCGGGGGAATAAACGGAGCGCCCTGGAGCGCTATGCCACGGAACTTACCTCCCTGGCCCGGGAAAACAAGCTGGAACCGGTTATTGGCCGGGAGGCGGAGCTGGACCGGACTATCCAGGTTCTCTGCCGCCGGCTTAAGAACAACCCCGTCCATGTGGGGGATTCGGGGGTGGGGAAGACCGCCATTACCGAGGGTCTGGCCCAGCGGATCGTGGCGGGCAAGGTGCCTCCCACCCTGAAGAATTTTTCGATTTATTCCCTGGACATGGGGGCCCTGGTGGCGGGGACCAAGTACCGGGGGGATTTTGAGGAGCGGATCAAGCGGGTAATAGAGGAAATGCTGAAAAAAGAACGGGCTATCCTCTTTATCGACGAAATTCACACCCTGGTGGGGGCCGGTTCGGTCTCCGGCGGGGCCCTGGACGCCTCCAACCTGCTGAAACCGGCCCTGACCAGCGGTAAGATCCGCTGTATCGGCTCCACCACCCATGAGGAATACGGCAAATTCTTCGATAAGGACCGGGCCCTGTCCCGGCGTTTCCAAAAGATCGACATTAATGAACCCAGCCAGTCCGATGCCGTTAAGATTCTCCAGGGGCTTAAATCAAAGTACGAAGAATACCACCATGTCCGCTACAGCGATGAGGCGGTGGAGGGGGCGGTGCGGCTTTCCGCCCAGTTCATAACCGAGCGGCGTCTGCCGGATAAGGCTATTGATGTTATTGATGAGGCCGGGGCCTTTGCCCGGATCGAGGCGTACAAAAAAGACGCGGAGACCCATGAAAAATTCCGGGAGAACCTGACGGCGGAGGGGGAAGATGCCTATTTTGAAGAAAGTACCCGGCCGCCGGATTCGGTTCCTTACCGCAATGCCCGCGAGGCCGGAAAGAATACTATCCAGGAAGGGACTGTGGAAATCGTGGAAGTGGGGCTTCCGCTTATCGAAACCGTGGTCTCCAGAATCGCCCGAATCCCCGAGCGTTCCGTGGGGGAAACTGAAAAGGATAAACTGCGGGAACTGGAAACGGGGCTGCGGGGCCGGATCTTCGGCCAGGATGAAGCGGTGGCCGCGGTGGTGCAGTCGGTTAAACGCAGCCGGGCGGGTTTCCGGGCCGAGGGCAAACCGGTAGCCAACTTCCTCTTTGTGGGGCCCACGGGGGTCGGCAAAACGGAGCTGGCCCGGCAGTTGGCGGATATTCTGGGGATCGTTATCCACCGCTTCGATATGAGTGAATACCAGGAAAAGCATACCGTATCCCGGCTTGTGGGGGCCCCCCCCGGTTATGTGGGTTACGAGGAGGGGGGACTCCTGACCGACGCCATCCGCAAGCAGCCCCACGCGGTGGTCCTTCTGGATGAGATCGAAAAGGCCCATCCGGACATTTACAATATCCTTCTGCAGATCATGGACTATGCCACCCTGACGGATAACAATGGCCGTAAGGCGGATTTCCGCAATGTGATTCTGATCATGACCAGTAACGCCGGGGCCAGAGACATCGGCAGGGGACTTATCGGCTTTGGGGATCGCCGGGTGGATGAATCCGCGGTAAAAGACGCGGTGGAAAAGATATTTACCCCTGAATTCCGGAACCGCCTGGACGCGGTGGTCCGCTTCGGACACCTTTCCCGGGAGATCATGATCAGCATTGTCAACAAAGAGCTGGATTCCTTTAAGGCCCAATTAACGGAGAAGAAGGTTCGGCTCCAGGTTACCGGGGCCTGTGTGGAGCGGCTGGCGGAAGAGGGTTACAGCCGGGAATTTGGTGCCCGGAATGTGGGAAGGTTAATCGAGGACAAGATCAAGGGGTTCTTTGTGGACCTGGTACTCTTTGGGGAACTTAGCTCCGGCGGCAGCGCCCAGGTGGATTACCGGGATGGTGAATACAAGCTGGACCTTTTAACCCAGGGTCCCCTGCCCCAGGATACGGAGGAACTTCTGGCAAACCAGGGGGGCGGGGGTCCCCGGAAAACCCTCCCCGAAACGCCGGAAAGGATCAGCTAAATGGGCCGCCGGTTTTTCCCCGGCCCCGATCCTTCCTTTCCCTACCTTGACGAAAACCGCCGTTACCGTTTTCCCGATCCGGCTTTGGGCAAGGGGGACATTATCGCCGTTGGCGGAAACCTTTCCCCCGGGATGCTCCTTTCCGCCTATGAACAGGGGATCTTCCCATGGTACAACCCGGGGGACCCTATCCTCTGGCAATCCCCGGACCCCCGCTTCATAATCTTTCCTGAAAAACTCCACATCTCCGCCAGTATGCGAAAGGTCCTTACACAGGAAAAATTCACCGTCACCTTTGACCGGGATTTTCCCGCCGTTATCAGGGGCTGCGCCGCCGTGGAACGCCCCGGCCAGGAGGGGACCTGGATCAGCGAGGATATTATCGGCGCCTATACAGAACTCCACCGCCTGGGTTGGGTCCATTCGGCGGAAAGCTGGCTGGAGGGGGAACTGGCGGGGGGCTGCTACGGCATTAGGCTGGGGGCGGTGTTCTGCGGGGAATCCATGTTCGCCCGGCGGAGTAACGCCTCTAAAGCGGCCTTTCTTAGCCTGGCCCGCTCCCTCTTTGCCGGCGGGCTCCGCTTTATCGACTGCCAGATCCCCACGGAACACCTGCGCAGCCTGGGGGGAGAAGAAATAAGCCGCCCCCGTTTCCTTAAACTGCTCAGGGAAACCCTGGGCCGGGGGGCGCTGGTATGAAGAAGGGGCAAGGTCTTTCGCCTATTCGATTTTTTAAGCGGCGGCTGTTCAAAAACTGAAGTTTTTGAACAGCTCTAATATATTGCCTGTGGTCTTATTTTCCGGTTACACAAAATAAATAATCCCCGCCTAAAGGCGGTGGGTTTAAACCTGGCACATGAAAAATATAAGAATGCCGCAGGCCGTGAAACGTGATACTCCTCCGGCGCTGTTCTTAATCGTCTATAACCTTTTTCCCGTTCTTATCAGTGGTGAATTTGTTTGTACCGATTACTAAAGCTCGACAACCAATGCCCGGCGGAAAAAATTATTGCTCAGGGGTTCACCCTGACGGCGCATACCTTCAAAGACAAAATGATCCGGAGCGGGGTTTGCCGATGTTTGCCGGGCCGCCTCGGTCCCCTTTCTGCGCCTTCCCTGGCACCTTTTCCTCCTGCCGGCCGGCGGGGCCCCCGGAAGTTCAAGTCTCCAAGCGCCGGGGGAAAGATCATATTGAAAACGCTGGTTTTTTAAGCGAGATTAACTTTTTCTTTGCGGCCAAGAAGACTTGAACTTCCATGCCTCTCGGCACCAGCACCTCAAGCTGGCGTGTCTACCAGTTCCACCATGGCCGCATTAGACGGTAAATAACCATAGCTGTTTTTTTCTGCCTGTGTCAAGCAATCGCAAAACCAAGCTGGCAGGATGCCCATACAGGCGACAGGCAGCGGGGGGGCAGCGAGAAGACCGCAGGGGCAAACCAGGGTTTGGCACGGGGACTACGGAACGATGTTATGATAAAAACATGCGGGTATTTGGGGAGATCTATCAGATGTTGAAGAAGGGGGAATACCACTATGGGTTTATGTGTGATCGCGGTAAGCTGTCAGCGCAGGGTCCCGCCGGTTTTTTTTGAGTAGATCGAAATGGCGATCATCACTAAAAGGGTAAACAGGTAGGGGATGGCCAGGATAAAGTCGGCGGGAACGTTTAAGGCGCCCTGGGCAAA
>JAIRNB010000044.1 GCA_031258265.1 Treponema sp.
ACGCCGGAGACCGAATCCTCCACCACCCAGCAATGCTCCGGGGCGGCGCCCAGCCGCCTGGCGGCCTCCAGGAACAGATCGGGGAAGGGTTTCCGCCGCTCCACGTCCAGGCCGTTCACCATGGCGTGAAAGACCCCCTCCGCCAGTCCGATGGCCCTAAGGTTCGCCATCATCTTGATGTAATCCGTGCTGGTGGCTACGGCGATCTTAAAGCCCTGTTCAAGGCAGGCCCTGACAAATTCCACCGCCCCCGGCATGGGCTGCAGCTTGCCTTTGACAATTTCAACGTAAATTTCGTAGGTCCGCTTCTTGTCCCGTTCAATTTCAAAATCCGCGATGCCGTACTTCTCCGCCACGCCGCCCAGGAAGCGGTTTTCCCCCATGCCCACAAAATCCTTAAAATCCTCGTGCCGCACTTCCACTCCGTGGTTTTCCCTGAACATGAGCCGCCCCGCCTCGGCGATGAACCATTCCGAATCGGTAAGCACCCCGTCCATGTCAAAGATCACCGCCCTGATACGGGGCGCGGTAACGCTGCTGCCGCTCATAAGTACCTCTTGGGTTCATTTTGGTTGACCAGGGCGTAAAGCTCAATATAAGGTTTGGCGGTACTGGCGGCGATCTTCTGGAGCAGCACCTCCTCAATCTGAAAGAGCCCTACTTCGCTGGACATGGAAATATCTATACGGATAGGTTGTTCCCGGCCCTTCCCGATTTTTACATCCTCGATAGAGTTGGCCGAATATTTGTGGATGTCCCCCACCTTGGGGCCTTCCGAAAGGGCCATGGGGATCCGGGCCCGACCTTTCTGCATATCACAGCCGTCGGCCACCAGAAGCACCCCCGCTTCCAGAGAATTGATGGTCCGGTTTCCCATGTGGCCACTGATTCCCTCCAGGGCCAGGGAACGGATGGTAACCCGCTGCGCCGTGGCCGCGGGAAAAACCCGCTTCAGGAGCCGGTCCATAATAGGATAGGCCAGGTAGCAGCCGTGGAGTTCATGATCCTGCCGGCCTATGGACATACCGGTGTCGTGGAGTATGGCCGCCAAAAGCAGTGCGGTAAGGCTGTCCTCAAAGGTTCCCGAATCCTCTTTTTCCAGGCTGGTCTGTATCCCCGCGTCCCGGAGCAGTCCCAGCATGATAAGGGCGTTTAGGGCTACGGTCCGCATGTGTACGGGGCCGTGGTCGTTATAACTGAGGCGTTTGATAGAAACACTGTTCGCGTAATCCTGCAGGGCCTGAATCTCGTCATCCTGCAGCAGCAGTTTTGCTATTTCCATGGCCTTGCCCGGGGAAACCAGGCTTCCCAATTTTTCAATAATTTTACTGTCCAGGGCGGTTTCTTTTGGCGATCTCAACTAATACTTCCTTCGTTTGTATCCGGTATATCCGGGGCCCCTATATCCGGGGCATGGGTTAAAAGATAATCTTCCGCCTCCCTGTTCCAAAGCCCCTGGGTTTTATCACACAGTTCCGCCAGGCGGGCGAAGAAGGGTTCTTTTTTCCCTTTTTCCGCGAAGTCGTCTATGGCGCTAAGTTCCAGTTTTTTATGGGTGTAGATAAGCTTCTTTCCCCCCGGAATCCTGGGGAGATTCAGGGTGGCGGAGGGAACCGCGTCCAGCCCCCCCACATGGGTAATCATAAAAACAGGGTTGATCTTCCCCTGGGCCATCAGGGTAAGACCCTCCTCCATATCGGCCACATTGCCCCCGCTGGTCCCCACAATGTGGTGGGAATCGTAGTGGACCTGGTAAAAGTTCAAGGCGGCTTCCAGGGCGGTATCCGTGGGACCCGCGAAAAAGTTCAGGCAGCCGTCCCGGCCCAGGAGTTTATCCCCCAGTTCAATCAGCTCCCGCAGGGGGGCAAAGACAAAAACATCGTCAAAGGGCTTCCCCCGGTTTAAATCCTTAAGCCTTTGAGCCGGATCGCCCAGGTTCCCGGTGTTGACATAGCAAAGCTCGATCCCCTCCTCCGCCGCCTTTTCGGGGGGAAGAAGCCGCCGGGCCCGTTCCAGCCGGGCCTCGTTAATATCGGTAACGATGAGTCTAGCGGGCCGCCGGGGGCCGTGGAGGGCGTAGTCAATGGCCCCCAGGCCCATGGGGCCCACACCGGCCAAGAGGGCCATGCTGCCCCCCTCCCTGGGCCCCATACGATGCTGATAAGAACCCTCGCTGGTATGGTACTGGGCGTGGAAGGCCCCGATAACACAGGACACAGGTTCCGCCAGGGAAGCGGAGTAAAAATTATCCGCCCCGCTCTTGAGGAGGCAGCCGTTTTTTATCAGTTCTCCGGGGAGGAGAATCCAGGTAGCGTCCCCCCCCGCGTATGAATAGGAATAGCCCAGGGCCCAGTGGCTCGACGTGCCGTCACCGTTATCTACGATCACCGCAGGCTGGATGGCGAAGCGATCCCCCTTCTTAAAGCGATCCTTCCAGACAAAACCCGTTTCCTCGATAATCCCGCAACATTCGTGGCCTATAATAGCGGGGGCCGCCGTCAGATTAGCCCGGACCCGCTTGTGCCTGTCTCCCAGGACCGCCAATTTATGGCTGGACATACACAGGGAATCCGAAACAACGCGGGCCAGGATTTCATCGTCCCCCACGGGGGGCAGTTCAAAGGATTCAAGCCGCAGATCATTGGCCCCATGAATACGGACCGCCAGGGTTTTCATAATTATTTAATTATAACGGAAAACGATCCCCTGGCCCAGGGCCGGGAACAGCAATTCTCAGTTTAAATATTCTAAAAACCAAAAGACACCTGAGAAATTTACCTGGGGTCCTGCCGGCTGGGAAAAAGACGGGGCCCCTCCCCCTCC
>JAIRNB010000068.1 GCA_031258265.1 Treponema sp.
CTGGTCGGCCGGGACGAGGCGGCCCCCCTGGGGCAGGGTGAATACTACATCGAAGACCTTAAAGGGCTGGAGGTGTGGGAAGGGGCGGAAGCCCTGGCTCTGATCAGCGATGTCCTGGAGGGGGGAGGCGGCAACCTGGTGGAACTGCGGCTTAACACAGGCGAAACCCGGCTTGTACCCTTCCGGGATGAATTTTTCGGTGAAATTGACATCCCCGGAAGGCGGGCCCGGCTTCTCTGCCGCTGGATTCTTGAATGAGTATCTCTTACACCGTATTAACCTTGTTTCCCGGAATTATTGATGCGTACTTTGCCGCCTCCGTCATGGCCAAGGCGGTGGAGCGGGGGATCGTAAGTTACCGCGCCATCAATATCAGGGACTTTGCCCTTGATAAACACCGGACCTGCGACGATGCCCCCTACGGGGGCGGCCCGGGGATGTTGATGCTTCCGGAGCCCCTGGGCCGGGCCCTGGAGGCGGCGGGGGCGGAAAAAAAGGGGACCGGTCCGGGGGAAAACCCTCCGCCGCGCCCAAGGGAGGCGCGCCGGGTAATCTACCTTTCCCCCTCCGGGCGGCCCTTTAACCAGGCCCTGGCGGCGGAACTGGCCGCCTGCCGGGAACTTGTCCTCCTCTGCGGCCGCTACGAAGGTATCGACCAGCGAATCATCGACCTTTACATTGATGAGGAAATTTCTGTGGGGGATTATGTCCTATCCTCCGGGGAGGCGGCGGCCCTGGTTGTCATCGACGCCAGCTACCGGCTGGTGGATCAGGTGATTACCCCCGAATCCCTGGCGGAGGAGACCTTTTCCGGGGGACTTCTGGAGTACCCCCAGTATACACGGCCCGAACTTTATGATATGTTACAGGTTCCTGAGGTATTGCTTTCCGGCCACCATGAGAACATCCGGCGTTGGCGGCTTCGCAGGCGGGTGGAAAAAACCTGCGCCCTCCGGCCGGATCTGATACGCCGGGGTTTAGAGCTGGGGCTTTTTGATGGGGAAACCCGTAGAATTATACAGGAGATACAAGAATATGAATGAAATTCGGGCCATTGAGGCCTCCCAGATGAAACAAGAGCCGGATAACGTTAATGTTGGGGATACCGTCAAGGTCCATTTTAGGATTATCGAAGGTAAGAACGAACGGATCCAGATCTATGAGGGCTTGATAATCGCCATAAAGAATTCCGGGGTAGGGAAGACCTTCACGGTACGGAAGAATTCCTACGGCGTGGGGGTAGAGCGGGTCTTCCCCCTCCATTCACCCCGGGTTGCCAGGGTGGAACTGGTCCGTCCCGGCAGGGTAAGGCGGGCTAAACTGTACTATATCCGGGAAAAGATCGGCAAGAAGGCCAAAATCCGGGAGCTTATCGTTAAAAAAGATGTCCAGCCCAAGGCTTCCGAAACCACGGCGGCTCAGAGTTAGGGGAGCGGTTTCTTTTCCTGGGGCCGGCTTTGCTTCATAAGGCGGGTCCCCTGGGTGTGACCGGCCGGGGCTTAAATCCTGTAAATTCTGAGAAAATAACCGGCCTGAATGTGGGGAAGGGCGATCCGGGGTCTCGGGCGGCCGGTGTCGTTAAATCCGGCGGTTCTTCCGGCGGGAATCCTGCTTTAACCGGAAATATCACATCCCTCCTTGCCTCCCTAAAGCTTCCCGGGGGGGAATTTTCCGCTTCTATTCTGTCATTTGCGAAATTCTTTTCCTTGCCTCTGGACGGTCCGTTCCTGGGGAAGATCCGCCAAAGGGCGCTGGCCGGGCAGGGGGGCGGAGAATCGCCGTCTGGGAGAGGGGAAAAAACAGGGGTTTCTCCCCCGGTTTCCGGCTTCCAATTCCGGGAAGCCCTGGCCCTGGCGGCCCTTGCCTCCGCTGCCAAGGGGCTTGAGCTTACACCCCAAGCCCTGGCCGCCTATGCCAAAGCCCTTCTGCACGGCCTCTCCCCGGAGGATGGGGAAGCGGATAGCCTCGCGGAAAAAACAGGGGGGCAAGCGGCGGAAGGGCGGCGTGTCCCGGTGGAAAGACCGGACCCTCCGGGGGACCGGAATTCCGGGGCCCGGAACGGGGCTGCTTTCGGCGGAGAAGATCGTGGTTCCGAAGCTTCCCCTAAGAAGGAAAGCCCCGGCAGCTACAGTCCGGCTTCAATCCAAAAATTAGCCCTGGCGGCCCAGGACCCCCTCCTGGATATACTTAACCAGGTACCGGGAAAGGACGGTAAACGGTGGATCGTCCTGCCCTTTTCCCTGGAGGGGCTGGATGTGTGCCTGCGGCTTCTGCTGGCCGGGCCCCGGGCGGAACTTATGGGGTTGGATGTCCGGAATGGGGAGCTGGCCTGGCAGTTTATCCTTCGTCCCGGTATTTCCGGCGCCGGAGATACCGGCCACGGGGAAGAAGGGCCGCCTCCCTGGTCCCTGGAGCTTTTCTGCTCTCCGGCCCCCGGGAAAGGCTGGATAAAGGCTGTAGAACGGGAATTGGCGGAATTCCTGGGACTCCCCGCGGAGAAGATCAGAGTCCGGGGGGAGAAATTGCCGCTTTTTGCGGAAAGCCGGGATTGGACCTTGCCATCAATAAATAAGGAGGTATAAAATCAAGAAGCGGCGCTTTGCTTCCGCTATTGGTTATGAACCCAGGGACATGGGGCCCCGCCTTCTGGTCCAGGGACGTGATTGTATGGCGGAGCGGATTATTTGTCTGGCCCGGGAAGCGGGTATCGAAGTGGTGGAGGATCCTTCGCTGGCGGTTTTGCTGGATGCGGGGGGCCGGATAGGAGACGTTATACCGGTCTGGTGCTGGGAAGCGGCGGCAAGGATCCTTGCCTTCGTTCAGAACCGGGA
>JAIRNB010000072.1 GCA_031258265.1 Treponema sp.
AGGGCCTGGGCGGCCAACGCCGATTACTGGAATATCTACTGGGACCAGACGCGGAACATCAAAACAAAGATCGAGGAGGCGGGGCTCCACATCCCCTTCCCCCAGCGGGACCTGCATATCACCGGCCCGGTGGAACGGCTGCCATGAACATAAGGCGGCGGGTTTTAGGGGCTGCCGGCTCAAGCCGGCGGCTTCTTTACCGGCTTAGATGCTGTCCCGCTCCATGATCGAGTGTTGAATATAAGTGATTCGTCCCATCTTGAGCTTTCCCGATACCAGGGCCTCCAACATGAATAGGGCTTCGGCGCCCATTTCCTCAAAAGATTGATGCACGGTGGTAAGGCGGGGCCGGCAAATTTCGGAAATTTCAACATTGTCAAAGCCGGTTACCGCCATATCGGAAGGGATGGCGACGCCCAAATTCTGCAGCTCGGCGATACAGCCAACGGCGATATAATCGGAGACACAGAGAACCGCATCGGGCCGCTGTTTCATTCCGGCGATTTGCCGCGCCGCCTCTATACCGCCTTCGGTAGTGTAATCCGCGTAAATAATCATGTCCGCGCTGAAGGGTATACCCGCTTCCTCAAGGGCCATGCGAAAACCTGCCTCCCGGCGGACGCAGAACCGGTACTGCTGCTGCTCGTTGCCGGCGAAACGGTTGGACACAAGCAGGAAGCGCCTGCGCCCCCGCCGGATCAGAAGGCCGGTTAGCTCTTTCATGGCGCTCATATCGTCTGTCATTACCGCTAACAGGGGGTCCGTATCAACATATTCGCCGATTTGTACCAGCGGGTACTGCTGGAATTCATTCCACAGGGTACCGGTGGAGCACATGTTGTTCAGGAAAATAAGGCCGTAGAGCATTTCCCGGGGTATGGTTTTAAGCAGACTATGCGTATGCTGGTAACTGTCCGTGTTTTGTTTTGCAAGGGAAATGGCAAGGTTCGGCATGGGGTTCATGGTTGCTATCGCGCCGGTGATTCCCGTAACAACATCTTCTACCATCATGGTTGTTACGGAACTCACCAGAATAAGAAGGGGTCTGGTATTTTTACTTTCGCGGATAACAGGCTGGTAACCAAGCTTCCGCATCGCCTCAAGAACGCGGCTGCGCATTTGCTCGGAAACCATCCTGCTGTTGTTGATTACCCTTGACACTGTGGCAATTGAAACGCCGGCCTGCCGTGCCACATCGACGATGGTTGCTATCCGCATGGTGTAGATACTCCTGCCGTTACTTTATAGCCTTGCCCGCGAGCATGCCAAGTCCCCGGACAAGCTTAATCGTCAATGGTCGCTTCCTGGCCGCTGCCGGTTTCTACCCCGGTACGCCGGGGCCTGGGCCGTTCACAGATAGTAGTCATACGGTATATCTGGCCGTTTTTCGCGCTTTCCAGCATACCGTGGATAATTTCCATGGCGTGAAGGCCCATATCAAAATGGGCCCGGGGCCGCCGCTTGTTTCGCAGCGCGTAAGCCATATCCGCCAGGGCAAGGCCCCGGCTGTTGCCGCAGTAACCGTGAAGCAGGGGTAAAGGAACGGCATCCGGTATAGGCCGGTATCCTTCATCGGTATTAAGGCCGATGTTCTTTTCCTCATCGACAATCGCGGCGGAACGGTACAGAGTTAAGGGTCCGCTGAACCAGTTTGGATGGAACAGTGCCATTGAAGCTTCAGTCCCCTGGACGCTGAAGCAGTCATATACAGATGCATCGGAAGTGATAAGGATGGTCCCATATACCCCGCTTGCGAATTCCAGCGTACCGGAAAGGGTGGTCGGTGTATCCACATGAAAGGGTTCCCGGTATTTTGGGTGGCTGGGGTTAAGGTAGAACCGCTCCGGATCGATGTTTCCGCCAAAACCGCTTACCCGGCTTACGGACCCGAAGAGGTTGATCATGTTATGCAGATAATAGCCTCCCAGATCAAAGGGCAGGCCACCGCCCGGGTGAAGGGGGAAAAAGAAATGATCCGGATCAAGGTCGAAGGTGTCGCTGGCGGGCTGATAGCTGCAGCTAACGACCGCGTTTACGCCGATTGGTTTACCGATAAAACCGTCATCGATGTATTTTCGGGCTGACTGCCAGCCGCCGCCCAGGAAGGTATCCGGCGCCGCGCCATACAGGAGTCCCCGCTGTTTGGCGAGTTCCGCCAGTTCCCGCGCCTCTTCAAATTTAGCGGCCATCATTTTTTCGACGCAGCAATGCTTTCCTGCCCCAAGAATCTCTTTGCTTACCTGGTAATGTGCCTGGGGAAACGTAAGATTCATTACCATCTCGATTTCCGGATCTTTCAAGATCTCCTCGTTGGTCATGCGTCTGATGCCGAATTCAGCCGCCCGTTTTTCTGCCCGTTCCCCAATAAGATCGGAACAACCCACCAGTTCGGTGATTCGGAATTTTTCTTTTAAGTTAGTCATATAAATATGACTAATTGTCCCACAGCCAATGATGGCAACCTTTACCGGTTTTGTCCGGCTCATATATCCCTCCATAAAGTATTATTTTGAAGCCTATGCCTTTTTTAATTTTTGTTCAAAGTACGTTTGGGTAACCACATCCAGCAATACGGCAATCAGGATAAGGCTGCCCTTGGCGATAAGCTGCCAGTTCGAGTCTACCCGGGAAAGGTTTAGGGCGTTGTTAATCACCCCGACAATTAGGCAGCCGAATACGGTGCCCATTACCTTGCCTTTACCGCCGTGCAGCGGGGTGCCGCCGATGACGACTGCGGCAATGGCGTCCATTTCCATGCCCTGTCCCGCGGCGGGCTGGGCGGAAGCGGCGCGGCCGGTCATGATAAGGGCCGCGATGGTGGTACACAGCCCCATAAGAACATAAATAATAACGGTAATAGCATCGGTGTTGATCCCCGATATGCGGGCGGCAGCTCGGTTTCCACCGGTGGCGATGGCATAGCGTCCAAAGGCGGTACGGTTAAGAATGACATAGATGATCAGGGTGGCCGCTATCACAATGTAAACCGGGATAGGTATGGGACCCAGGTAACCTTGTCCCACCGTTTTAAATGCCGGCGGCAGGCCGGTAACCGGAGAGGTATTGCTGATAAGGTAGCAGATTCCCCGGAAAATCTGTCCTGTGGCCAGGGTGACGATAAAAAGCGGCAGCCTGAAACGGATTCCTATGATTCCGTTAAGAAAGCCGCATAGGGCCCCCAAACCCAAACCCGCCAGGATAACCAGGGGAAAGGGGATTCCCGTTTTGGACATGAGGCCCATCATTACCCCCAACATTCCCAGCATGTAGCCGACCGAAAGATCGAGGTTGCCCGAGGCGATGACGCAGGTAAAACCGATACCGATTATGGTACTGGTACAGATCTGACGGATCACGTTTCTGATATTTATGGGGTTAAGAAAACTAGGCGACGCGAAGGTACAGCCGATACAAAGCACCAGAAGTATGATCAGGGCCTTGTTGTTTAATAAAAATTCCAGCCAAAACGATTGGACCCGTGTTGTGCTGTTTCTGGTATCACTCATGATTACTCCTGATAATAAGGACGGTATCACCGCCTGTGTTATACTGGACTCTTGGTTTTAGGCGCCGAACAAACAGCGGGCCAGTTCTTCCTGGTTTACCGATCCCCGCTGGAATTCACCGGCCAGAGCGCCGTTCCGTATTGCGAGGATCCGATCGCTGATGCCCAAAATTTCCGGCATCTCGGAAGAAATTAAAATAACCGCCATACCCTGCCGGGCAAGCTGGCTTATCAGGCGGTGGATTTCATTTTTTGATCCCACATCAATGCCTCTGGTTGGCTCGTCAAGAATAAGCACCTGGGGATTGGTCAAAAGCCATTTGGCTACAATCGCTTTCTGCTGATTTCCCCCGGAAAGGGACGCGATAACCTGATTGAGGGATCTTGCCTTGATGGCAAGCTGATCGGTCTTTCCCCGGGCCGCCTGATTTTCCTTCGCGGTCAGGATAAAACCAAGGGTACTGCAGTATGCCTTAAAAGAAGCCAGGGTGATATTCTGCCGCACCGAAAGGATGGGGATAAGGCCGGAACGCCGGTCTTCGGTTACCATGGCGATACCAAGCCTGATAGCTTCCCTGGGTGAACGGATACGCACCTTCCGCCCTCTGATAAAAATATCACCGGAATCCAGGGGATCGATGCCAAAAACGGCCCGCATAATTTCGGTACGCCCCGCCCCCACAAGGCCGCAAAAACCAAGAATTTCCCCCTGTCGCACAGAAAAACTAATATCCTGAAACGTTTTACCGGAGCTGAGGGATCGTACTTCCAGCGCCACATCGTGAATTTCCGCTTCTTCTTTGTGAAACATCTCTGTGATAGTCCGTCCGGCTATCCGGTTGATAAGTTCATCCATGGGAAGTTCCGATACGGGGCAGCGGGAAATAAAACGTCCGTCCCGCAATACCGTGACGGTATCGCATATCTTATAAATCTCTTCCAGCTTATGGGAAATAAAAATAACCGCCGTTCCGCCGTCAGAAAGTTCCCGGATTATCCGGTATAAAAAATGAATCTCGTTTTCTGAAAGGGAACTGGTTGGCTCATCCATGATGATAAGCCGTGGATCGTAGGAGACCGCCCTGGCTAGTTCCACAAGCTGCATGTTTGCCAGGTTGAGGCTTTGAACCAGCGCCTGGGGGGAAAGCTTGATTCCCAGCCGCTTCAGCAGTTCCGCCGCGGCCCGGTACCGGGCTTTAAGATTTAAGAAGCCGCAGCGGGAGAATCTTTTTTCCCGGCCAATCCAGATATTTTCCGCCACGCTCATGGACGGGATAAGGTTGATCTCCTGATGGATCATGGAAATGCCGGAGGCAAGGGCCCCATGGGGATTTTTGAATGTGGCCTTTTTCCCCATGAACAGGATCTCCCCCGCATCCGGGGGAAATATTCCCAAAAGAATATTCATTAAGGTCGATTTCCCGGCTCCGTTTTCCCCGATAAGGGCGTGAATCTCCCCTGGGCGCACCTTTAATTCCACATCGTCCAAAGCACGGACACCGGGGAACAGTTTTACTATTCCCCGCATTTGAAGAAGATAATCCTGTTCCACCGGCATCATTACCGCTCCCGCTCGTTCAAAAAATTTATAGGCCTGTATAGACCCTGTTTACACCGGAATTCCCCCACGGGTGAATGGTCCTGAAACTGAAATTTACAGGCTATTGGTCCATTGCTAAAATCTGCCGGATATTGTCCTTGGTCATCAGGGCGGAGATTTTTTGGCCCGGATCGATAGTCTGTCCGGCAAATTTTTCTCCTTTGATGATCCGCTCCGCATAATCTATGGTGAATCTCGCTTCCGCTTTCTTGGAAGTATACACGGTGGCGCTCAAGGTACCATCCTGCAGGCATTTCTGTGCGTTGGGGGAACCGTCAATCCCTATTACAATGCAGTCATCCAGGTTTTTTTTCGCCGCTTGCAGCACATTGGTCGCCGCAATAGCCATTTCGTCGGACATGGCAACAATGCAGTTCATCTCCGGAAAAGCCTGGAGCCAGTCTTCCACAGCGGCCATGGTTTCCGTGGCCGACCAGTTGCAGACCTTCTCCGCCAGAATCTCCACCCTGTCCGGGTAGGCTTTAAGAAGGGTATCCTTCCAGCCATTGTAGCGGTCGGTAACGGTTGATATTCCCTGTACACCCCATACATAGCCTACCTTAAGTTTTTCCCCCGGATTGGCCTTAAGCCAGTCAATGCAATACTGGGCCTGCAGGCTGCAAAGGACATACTGGGATTGGAGCAATTTTAGAGTATTTTCATGGCTTGTACCAAATCCCGAATCAATGGTGGGGACTCCCGCTTCATCGCAGGCTTCAAAGGCCGGAACAGCGCCGTCGGAGTCGGTGGCCCGGATAATGATGATTGCGGGCTTCAACTGGATAAGAGATTCCACATCGGTGATCTGCTTGTCTACCTTGCCTTCCGCGTTAAGCATAACCACCTGGTAGCCTCTGGCCTTAGCTTCAGCTTCAACATAGCCAAACCATTCGGTCTGGTATTCGTCCAGGGCGTTAAGCGAAAGGGCGATTGTCTTTGACGGCTGCCTGGCTTTGGAATCCGTTTTACCTCCACAGGGCGCGGAGACAGCCGCTGCCACGAGTAACACGGAAACGATGACGGCGATTTTTCTTGAATACATAATAACCTCCTAACCGGCTTACCATTCAATGCCGGTAAATTTCTTAAAG
This sequence comes from Treponema sp., assembly GCA_031258265.1. Lineage (GTDB taxonomy): Bacteria > Spirochaetota > Spirochaetia > Treponematales > Breznakiellaceae > JAISFT01. Next base: position 6,197 of record JAIRNB010000072.1, read on the forward strand.
CTCTCCATGCTGATACGGATGCTGTCGTACTCGTCGTGACGGCTAAAATCCTGTTCCAGTATGATATAATCCGCCTTACATATACGGTTTCCCGTATCAATAATTTCCTGGATGGGAAGAATCCCAAGGCCAATCTCGGTAAAGGTTTCCGGGGCCACTACGCTGTTGAAATACGCCATATCTACCGTGATGGCGTCCTTGTTTACCACGTCGATTAGGTTGAGCTTGGCCTGTTCGGCGGCGGGGAAGTCTTTCTGGTGAATAAGCCGCATCCGTTCCCCATGCTTTGCCAGTAAGGCTGCCGGGTCCTGTCCTCCTCTGGCCGCCCAGTAGGTGTCCAGTTCCACCCCCACTAATGCGGGATCGGTATGTTCCATGATGAGTTGGAAAGCCGTTCTTCCCTCAAAAATCTGGAATTCGTGGAAATGGTTATGGTAGAGGAAGCGCAAGCCCGCCCCGGCGCAGAGTTTGGCCATCTCGTTGTAGGTTTCGCTTTTGGCAAGGACTTCGGCCTTATCTTTGAAAAAATCCATGGGCGCCACCAGATAGGAGGCTCCCAGTTCCGCGAAGTAGTCTAACACCGGCTTAATGGTCTTCAGGGTAAGGGGAAATATATGGGCGCTGACAATCTGCGCCCCCGTACCTTCCAGCGCCTTTTTGATTTCCTTTGCCCCTACTCCAAATCCCACCCCGCTGTCCTTGTCGGCTTGGTGGTTCGCCACTTCGATGTACCGATACCCCGCTTCCGCCACATGCCGGATGGTCCTGATAGGGTTTTGGGCCATGTGGTTTCTTACCGAGTACAACTGAATACCAACTTTCACTGCTATTCTCCTCCTCCGCTGAAAATGATATGAAAATTAAATGAAAATAATAGGTAGATATCCATAATATTTTCATAAATTTTCATAGGTTTACCATACACTTGAAATAAAGACTTGTCAAATTTTTTTGGAATTTTTTTGGAATTTTGGCATCAACACCCAGCCGGCCTTGAGAATCTTAGGTTTGGCGTGGCGGACCCCTTTTGGCGGATTGATCGGGCTAAATCCAAACAGGCCGAACTTCACATTTTGTTACCAGGCTGTCCGGCGGCCAAAACACACGAAACAAAATTCCAAATCCCGCGAGGCGCAAGGGATTGGAGGGGCCCGAAGGGGCCACCGCAGCCCCGGAGGGGCGAGGAGGCCGGAGCGTGGCAACGGTAGTTGCCTTAGCGGAGCCCCGCAAAGCCCGGTCCCCGCGAAGCGGGGATGCGCCCATAGAAACTTGATATTCGGCCTATTGGATAATGCGGCTTGTGCATAGCGCCAGCGATTCCCCTGTTACCAGGCCCGGCGGAAATTGTTAATATCCCATCATGATGATACGGCGAAGGGAATTTTTCCCTCTTATTTTTGCGATCCTTGCCACGGGACTCGGTTCCTGCGGGGCCTCCATCTCCGGCAGGCTGGAGCAGGGAGGTACGGGGGATTTTAATATCTCCGCGTCCCTGGCCCCGGCGGTTACCGGCAAGATTCGGGATTTTCTGGCCCTTTCCCAGGAGAATCCAAACGGCGGGGAGCTCCTGATCAACGCCTCGGCCATCGCCTTTTCCATGTCCCAAGCGCCGGGGGTGGCCCAGGCCGTTTTCCGTAATACCGGGCCCTCCTCCCTGGAAGGTCCGGTAAAGATCTCCAGTATCGGGGATTTTCTTGCCCCCTCAGGCAAGGCGGGGTTCATCAGCTTTCAGGAGAATCCCGGCGGTGGCGGCCGGGCGGCCATTACCATAAGCCGGGAGAGCGCCCCGGACATGCTGGCCCTCATCTCTGCCGATGTAAGCTATAACCTTATGCTCTTGTTTGCCCCCATTGCCACCGGTGATAATTTAAGCAAAGAGGAATATTTGACCCAGGTAAACTTGATTCACGGTGAAGCGGTGGCCTCCGAGATCAACCAGGCCCTTATCCGGGCATCGGTAGAATTCCCCGGCCCCCTCGTTTCAGTCAAAGGAGGGCTTGTTTCCGGCAGGAAAGCCGAATTTACCATCCCCCTGGTGGATCTTTTGGTGCTGGAACGCCCCTTAATCTATGAGGTAGTCTGGCGATAGGGTTCCAAAACAGGGCATCGACATTTACCCTCCGGCGCCTTGTCATGGATACTTATGCGCCGGTTTTGGACCAATGCTTTTTCGCGCACCGGCACGGATAAAGCCGTGCCGCATGGTTTAGCTATGGGGCATTACTGGTGCGCGCCGGCCCAGCTAAAGCTTGGCCGCATTAGTCCAATTCGGGGCATTGATTGGCGCTAGGCCATGCCGCATTGATCGGCCAACAACCTACGGTTGCTCATTTCGGGCCAGGCCATGCCACGGTAGATTAATAAACAACCTGCGGTTGTTTTTTCCTGGCCTGCGCAAGGGATTGAAACGGAAATACCGGAGGCTTTACCGCAGGTAAAGCTGAGGAATTGGAGTACTGGAACGCGAAAGCGTTCCACAGCCCGGTTTTTGCGTGCCAGGCAAGCAAAAATGCGCCCAAAAACAAACGAAAAAAGTAAACGCCGGTCCCCTGTTCAAAAAGCTGATTGCGTAAAACTCCGCCAGCTTATAGAATAATAGCAGGGTTATTTCCAGGGGTTTTGGACACAGCCCGGTACATTGTTTTTATATGAATGGGGGGTTTTCATGGCAGCGGCGGATGCGGGGGATCTGGTATTTCCCCAGGAATTGGCTTCTTTCATTGACGAATGGAAGGAAAAGCCCGGCAGTCTTATCATGATTCTGCATAAGACTCAGGAGACATTCGGATATATTTCCCGCCGGGCGGCGGAAAGGCTGTCCCGCCTTACGGGTATTCCCCTGGCGCGGATCTATGGAGTTATCACTTTTTATCATTTCTTTAAGACCACTAAACCCGGTAAATATAAGATTTCCGTATGCCTGGGCACGGCCTGTTACCTGAAGGGCGGACAGGACCTGATCGAAGAGGCCCGGAATATTCTGAGTATTGCCCCGGGGGCTGTAACCGAGGACGGGCTGTTCTCTATTGATCCGGTCCGCTGTGTAGGCTGCTGTGGTCTGGCTCCGGTGATAACCGTGGGTACCGACACCTACGGCAAACTAACCAAGGACCAGCTTCCGGAGATTATCGCCAAGTATCAAAGTGCCTGAAAAAACGGGAATCCCGGTCAAAAACCCGGCGGTCCTATGTTATGGAGTTTCCGCGGGAGATTCCCAAGCTAAAAGAGCGGAGGGTCCGTATGATGGAGTTTCCGTAGGAAACTCCCAAGCTAAAAAACCGGAGGGTCCGTATTATGGAGTTTCCGTAGGAAACTCCGGAGTCAAAAACCCGGAGGGTTTTTGACCATGCACTTCACCCTGGCCGATCTTGTTACCGATATAACCCAAAACGGGGCGGAGTCCGGCGCGAGTCTAGTAGAACTTACGGTCAGCGAGATCAGGGGCACGGGTGGAGAATTCCGTTTTACCGTCCGGGACAACGGCAAGGGCATGGATGCCGCCGAGCTTAAACGGGCGGTGGATCCCTTTGTAACCGATGGGATAAAGCATCCCCGCCGGAAGGTTGGCTTGGGGCTTCCCTTTCTTATCCAGACCGCCGAGCAGTCGGGGGGCGGCTGGGATATAAAGTCCGAAAAGGGAAAGGGTACAACGGTAAACGCCTGGTTCGATCCGGCCAATGTGGATATGCCCCCGGTGGGGGATGTCCCCGGCATGTTCCGGTCCATCCTGATGTTTCAGGGGCCCCAGGAGATACGCATTACCCGGTCCCGAAGAGGGGAGGGAGGGGAGAATTCCTACGAGCTGTCCAAAACAGAGATAAGCGAGGCCCTGGGGGGCCTTGATAATACAGGTTCGCTGGTACTGTTGGACAAGTACCTCCGTTCTCTGGAAGAAGATGAATGAGCCTGCGGTTCTGAATTGGGTCCTGCGGGTTCCTCGGAAAAACCAACCGTAGAGGAGAGAGGGAATATGGCAAAGATGACACTGGAAGAACTGCGGAAATTGCGGGATTCCAAGAAGACGGACCTGAGCAGACGGGATGCGGAGGGTAAGGAAATTCAAGTTATCGTGGGTATGGGTACCTGCGGTATCGCTGCCGGCGCCAAGGTTACCCTTGATGCTTTTATCCGGTCCCTGGATGACCACAAACTTGTGGAACAGGTGCTGGTCCGGCAGACCGGCTGTATGGGGCTGTGCCATTCGGAACCCACCGTGGAAGTGGTTGTTCCCGGTATGCCGGCTGTCATTTACGGTAAGGTAGATGGAGCCGTGGCGGATGAAATCGTAACCAAGCATATCCTGGGGAAACAGCTCCTGGATAATCATATCCTGGATCGCCCCGCTGCGGATATTATTGCTTCCAGGTAAGGGGTACACCATGGCATATAGTCACTACATTCTTACCTGCGGGGGAACCGCCTGCGAGTCCAACAAGGGAATTGAGATTTATGACCAGCTCAATGCCGAAGCGGAAAAGCAGGGGGTTCTGGATCAGGTTCAGATCGTCAAAACCGGCTGTTTCGGTTTTTGCGAACGGGGACCTATCGTCAAGGTGCTGCCGGAGGAATCTTTTTACGTTGATGTAAAACCCGAAGACGCCAGGGAGATCATCGCCGAGCAGATCATCAAAGGCCGGGAAGTTAAACGGCTTCTCTACAAAGAAGACACGGAAAAAAAGTCCACCATCGCGGTGGAAGATATTGGCTTTTATCAAAAGCAGTTCCGGGTGGTGCTGCGGAACTGCGGCGTCATTAACCCCGAGAATATTGATGAGTACATCGCCCGGGAAGGTTATACGGGTCTGGAGAAGGTTCTCTTTGAATGGACGGCCGAACAGCTTATCGAGGAGATGAAGATCTCCGGCCTCCGGGGCCGGGGGGGCGCGGGTTTCCCCACCTGGCTCAAGTGGGATCTGGCCCGTAAAGCCCAGGGGGACATCAAATATGTGATCTGTAATGCCGACGAAGGGGACCCCGGGGCCTACATGGACCGGTCTACCATCGAAGGGGACCCCCATTCGGTTATTGAGGGTATGATCACCGCCGGTAAGGCCATCGGGGCGCATGAGGGTTTTGTGTATATCCGGGCGGAATACCCCCTGGCCATCGAGCGGCTCCGCAGGGCCCTGGATCAGGCCAGGGATTACGGCCTCATCGGAAAGAATATCCTGGGTTCAGGTTTTGATTTTGATATAGAAATCCGGCTTGGGGCCGGGGCCTTTGTCTGCGGCGAGGAAACGGCGCTTATCAAATCTGTAGAGGGGAACCGGGGTATGCCGGTCCCCAAGCCTCCGTTCCCGGCGAATAAAGGACTCTGGCAGCGGCCCACGATCATCAACAACGTGGAAACCCTGGCCAATGTTCCGGTGATCACCGCCCGGGGCGGGGCCTGGCTTGCGAAAATAGGAACGGAAAAATCCAAGGGGACCAAGGTCTTCGCCCTTACCGGGAAAATCAAGAACTCCGGCCTGGTGGAAGTGCCCATGGGTACCACCCTGCGGGAGATCATCTTCGAGATCGGCGGGGGTATCAAGGACGGTAAAAAGTTTAAAGGTGTCCAAACCGGCGGACCTTCGGGGGGCATCCTCACCGGCAAGGTGCTTGACACCCCCATTGATTATGAAAGCCTCACGGCTAACGGTTCAATGATGGGTTCCGGCGGTATGATCGTCATGGACGAAGATGACTGCGTGGTGGATGTGGCCCGGTTCTATATGGACTTCTGTGTGGACGAAAGCTGCGGTAAATGTTCCCCCTGCCGGATCGGTACCACCCAGATCCTCAATGTTTTGCAGAAAATAACCAGCGGCAACGGGGAAGAGGCGGATCTGGAAAAACTGGAAACTATCGGCAAGGCCATGTCCAAGGCAAGCCTCTGCGCCCTGGGGCAGACCGCGCCTAACCCGGTCCTTTCCACGATAAAGAATTTCCGGGAGGAATACCTGGAGCATATCCGGGATCACAAATGCCGGGCGGGCAAGTGCAAGAGCCTGCTCCGCTTTGTTATCAACGAAGAGAAGTGTATGGGCTGCAGCATCTGTGCCAAGCGCTGCCCGGCAAACTGTATCAGCCAGGTTACGGATTCCGGCAAAAAGCGGCCTCCCTACCGGATCGATCCGTCCAAGTGCGTCAAATGCGGCGAATGTTTCAAGAACTGCAAATTCGGCGCCATTACCAAAGGCTAGTCCCATTTTTGAAGGAGTAGTAGCAAATGGTCAACCTTAAAATAAACGGTGTTGCCCTCCAGGTAGAGGATGGGATTTCCATTCTGGAAGCGGCAAAGAAAATAAACGTGAAGATCCCCACCCTCTGTTACAACCCGGATCTTCCCCCCTGGGCTTCCTGCGGGCTTTGTATCGTCCGTACCGCCGGCCCCGGTTCTCCCCGTATGGCCCGGGCCTGTACAACCCAGGTGGCGGAAAACATGGATATTATCACCCATGATCCGGAACTCATCGCCGTGCGCCGTACCGTGCTGGAGCTTATCCTCAGTAACCATCCCTCCGACTGCCTCCAGTGTCCCCGGAACGGGAACTGTGAACTCCAGACTCTGGCCGCGGATTTCGGTATCCGGGAACTCTCTTACCGCAAGGTGCTGAACGGGCTTCCCGTTGACGATTCTAACCCCGCCATCGTGTTGAACCCGGAAAAATGTATCCGCTGCGGCCGCTGCGTAAAGGTCTGCCAGGAAGTGCAGAATGTCTGGGCTCTGGAATTCCTGGGCCGGGGTATCAAGGGCAGGATTGCCAGCGCCGCCGATGCTCCCCTGGGGGAGAGTCCCTGTATCAAATGCGGCCAGTGCGCCGCTCACTGTCCTGTGGGGGCTATCTATGAAAGGGACGATACCCCCAAGGTGTGGGCCGCCCTGCAGAACCCTGAAACCCATGGGGTCGTCCAAATCGCCCCGGCGGTCCGGGTTGCCCTGGCGGAGGAATTCGGGCTTCCCCCCGGTACGGTCTTTACCAAGAAGATATACGCCGCCCTGCGGCGTTTGGGCTTTAAGACCGTGTTTGACACCAACTTCTCCGCGGACCTTACCATCATGGAGGAAGGCACGGAACTGGTGAAGCGTCTTAGCGCCGGCGGAGAGATCCCCCTGATTACGAGCTGCTGTCCCGCCTGGGTGGACTACATGGAAAAGTATTACAGCGACATGATCCCCAATTTTTCTACCGCCAAGAGTCCCCAGCAGATGATGGGGGCCATGATCAAAGCCTATTGGGCCAATAAGGCCGGGGTAGACCCTTCAAAGGTCTACTCGGTCTCTGTCATGCCTTGTACCGCGAAGAAATGGGAAACCCGGCGGAACGACGACATGAAAAGCGCCGGCGCCTATCTTGGCGCGGACACGGGTTACGATGTGGACATTTCTATCACCACCCGGGAACTGGCCCGGATGATCAAGCAGGCGGGTATTGAGATTCTCAAGCTGGATGACGAGGAAGCGGACAATCCCATGGGGCCCTACACCGGCGCCGGTACGATTTTTGGCGTTACCGGGGGAGTCATGGAAGCGGCGGTCCGCAGCGCCTATTACCTGGTTACCAAAAAGGAACTGTCGGATGTGAACTTTACTCCCGTCCGGGGCCTTGAGGGAGTCAAAGAGGCGGAGGTGGATTTCCAGAACGGAACGAAGATCCGCATCGCCGTGGCCCACCAGATGGGGAACATCGCCGCGGTGCTGGACAAGATCCGTTCCGCCCGGGAAGCGGGGCAGGAGACCCCCTACCACTTTGTGGAGGTCATGGCCTGCCGCGGCGGCTGCGTGTCCGGCGGCGGTCAGCC
>JAIRNB010000173.1 GCA_031258265.1 Treponema sp.
GCATAGCGCCAGTGATTCCCCTTTGTTTAATACAGTAGCTGTAAAAGACAGACGGGATGAGAGTCTTAGCTCACCGGCAAAAGGAATAGTCCAAAAAAAGAAGGAAGCAAAATAAAACAGATTTTTTTAGTTTTACTTTTTTGTCTGATATTGCCGTTGTAACAATCACATTAAAAGCAAGTTCTTTTTACGGCCTCAATGATATACAATTTTATAATGGTTCATATCAAACTTGTAACAATTTTAGTGTAAATGGAAAATCATAGCTCACGAAACGGTGATTAACACCGGGTGACTGACACCGGCAGACAGGGGGGTAGTGGAGTAGACCGCAGGGGCAAACCTGGGTTTGACACGAGGACTACGGAACTAGGGGGGGCCGAGATGGAAAGCCGCGCCTTGGCGGCCGGCTCCCCGGCTTTTGGAACCATGCGCCCCCCTCCTAACAAAAATAGGGGAAAGGCAATGCCTAAAGCCCGGCCATTTACCGCCCAGGCCGGTTGGTTTATAATAAGGTATGTTTGTCATTGTCCCCTGCGCCGCGGGCTGCGGCAGACCGGCGATCAGCGGTTCCAACACCTGCGCTGTTCACGCGGCAAACTCAGGGCTGGAGGCGGAACGGATAGGAAACAGTATCGCCGGGCGGGAAGTGATAAAGGATCTCTCCGCCTGCGGACTCCGCTTTGAGGGGATGGATTTTTCCCGCCACAAATATTACGGCTGTAATTTTTCCGGGGCCTCTTTTTCCAGGTGTGTTTTTACGGGTTCCAAAATGCGGATGCTGTTTTTTGACTTTTGCAGTTTTACGGACTGTGATTTTTCCAATTCGGACCTGGAGTTTTTGTCTTTTGCCGGGTCCGGTATTTCAAACTGCACTTTTGAAGGGTCCACCCTTATCCATATCAACTACGGCGGGGCGGTGATCAGGGAAACTTCTTTCGACAATTCGGACCTTTACAACAGCCGTTTTATCAGGGCGGATATAGAGAAGACCAGCTTTGAAAACTGTAATCTTAAGAGGGTATATTTTGTAAAAGCCCGGCGGGAGGAAGTGTCCTTTAAGTCTTCCAACTCGGCGGAAGCGGTCTTCGAGATAGGGGAATAGGATGAAACTCTTTTTCCATTACTGCAGTTACGGATTCAGTAACTGCTATGTCCTGGGAAGCGAGAGGCCGGAAGAACCGGGCGCCCTTATCGTCGATCCCGCGGTCATGGACGAACAGATTGTGGGTTTCCTGGAAGAAAACGACTACCCCCTCCTGGGAGTCCTGGTAACCCACGACCACATTAAGCATGTGCGGGGCCTGCGGACCCTTAAACGGATATACGAAACAAAAATATATGCCATAAACCCCCACGTCAACGAACACCGGACCGTCATGGTATGGGACGCTGACACCGTTAATATCGGCCCCTTCAAAATTGAGGTGATCGCCACCCCCGGCCATTCATCGGATTCGGCGGTGTTTCGAGTTGAACGGCTACTCTTTACCGGGGATTCCCTCAGTGCGGGGCTGGTAGGGCGGACCGCCAGCGCCTATGGGGCGGCGGTACAGATGACCGCCCTGCGGAGCAAGATTCTGTCCCTCCCCGGGGACTTTACGATTCTCCCGGCCCATGGTCCGCCCTCTACCCTGGAAACGGAACGCCGTTATAATGACGGGATCAACGGCTTTGACGAGATCAGCGGCCGGCGGCCCAAATTCAAGCTGGATCTCTCTTAACCCTGATCCGGTGAACCCTGCCCGCCCCCAGGCCCCAGCGGCCGGCGGCGTAGGCGTCAAAGGCCCTGGCTTCGGCAACAAAAGCCTCCGCCAGGAGGGGCCAGGTTCCGCTTAGTTCATCCTTTTCCGGCAGCACGGCCCTGCGCCAGGGGGAAGCGTCTATCCGGGAGGCCAGGGTTTCCCCAAAGTAACGGCCCGCCCTGGATACGGGCTGCTGGAGAACGTGGGCCATAAATTCATTTATCATCAGAAATTCATCCCTAATGTCGTAGTGCTGGTAGTCAAAGTACGAAATGATAAAACGCCGGACGGCGGGATCAAGGGCGTCCCAGCGGCGGCGGCTGAATTCCTGGAAATCCCCGTCAATAAAAAAGATGCCGTGGAACCCCTCATGGGCCATAAAAAGGCTGCGGAGGTAGCCTTCGGACTCCCGGGAAATCGAAATGATCCCCCCCTCCCCGGGGACGATCCGCCCCTCCTCCCGCCGGATGATCCGACCTGCAAGGAGAATAGCCTCCAGTTCCAGTTCCTCGGGAAGCAGGGGGAAAGCCTCAAGCCGGACGGCTTCAAAGAAGCGGGCCAGATCCCCGGCCCGGTAATCGTGGGCGTTCCAGCCGTGCTGACCGGCTATCTCCTCATCCCCGGCAAGCCTTCCCCGGTAACCGGCCTTCTCCACAAAGAAGGCAAGGCGCTTGAAAAGCCGGTCCTGGACGGCGTAAGAGGCGGTATCAAAGATCAACAGGGAAGGAAAGCTCTCCCAGCGGAAAACCTCGTAATCCCCCTGCCGCCAGGAGGAAAGGGGGTAATCCAGGATCAGGGCCGGGTCCAGGGGAATGGGATCGGGAAAGGGCCGGGGGGGGCCGGAGATAAGGCAAAAACTTTCCAGGCCCTCCGTCTCTACCAGGGCCCGCCGGAGGGGAAAGGGGAGGATACCTGAAAAAATCCGGAATTCCCCCCCCAGGGGAGGGCCCTCCAGGTGGAGGGAGTCAATGTCCAGGCGGACAATACCCCCGCTGCGGATCAAAAGCTCCCCCCCCGGAAAGGCAAATTCCGCCGGCAGCTCCAGACCAAAACCCCGGGGGGCGGCGAACACAAAGGGGGTAAAGCTTAAGCCCCGGCCGTCCTTCTCCAGGCCGTACCAGCGGGGGACAATTTCCAGGGATTTAAGTTCCAGGACCCAGGGGCTGCTCTTAACAGTTTTTAGGATTTCCCGCCCTTCCTCCCCAAGGGCCACAGTAATACTAATAGCCCCCAGACTGTTCCCCATCAGGGGGACCGCATAGCGGAAAAAACCCGCGCCGCCGGCCTCCCCGGCGGGAAGAGCCAGGGAAGAAGCGTCCCAGGGAAGGACAAAAGAAGGACCCCCGCCTTGCGAGGGGGAAGAATCCTCCGGGCAGCGGAGTACCAGCTCCCCCTGCTCCAAAAGGACCGTGGCGGCCCCTTCCGCCGGGGGCCTTAGGCCGTACTCCAGACTCAACGATGTATCCGGGGGAAGGGTCAGGGGCGGGTCCAGCCGAAGCTCCAAAGAAAGCCGCCGCCCGGTCCCGGCAAAAACCAAAAGCCCCCCGGCGGCGTCCCGGCTTGAAGCGTACAAAACGCTGCCCCCAAGTTCCCGCTGAAACTCCGCCGGGAAACCGCGCTTTGGGGCGCAGGCCGGAAGCAGGATCAGAAGCGCCGGGAAAATCAGGGAAAAGAACCCCGCTAAGCGGCTGCGATTATTCAGACACGATTGAGCTTGATAATGTGGGCGCATCCGGCGCAAGGTTGTATATTGAATAATGCGGCTGCGCCCCTGGTGCATCAAGCCCTTCGGGGCTGTGCGGTTAGGACAGAACACTTCGCCTTTCAAAATCCACAATACCCCGGGCGATCACCTGGGCCAGCGAATAACGGCGTTTCATCGTCATCTCCGGCCCCTGGTGTACAAAGTTTTCCAGTTCCGCGGGGAAGGATTCGGGCAGGCTGGGAAGCTCCAGCACCTGCCGGTAGTAGGCCCGGTGGGAAGGCTCAAAGCGGCGGTTGACGCAAAACAGGGTAAGGCAGGCTTCTTTAATAAAACCCGCCGAGGCAAGGAGATAGTGGAACTCGTCATTCTGCAGATAGGCGGCCCCCAGATCATTTAGAAAATGTTCCATCTTCGACTGGCTGGCGCTCCGCATCCATTCCCAAAACGAATCCCCCAGCCCTTCCAGATTCCGCCGTATGCCGTCGATCCAGCCGCTTCGGGAAAAAAGAATATCCCCGTTGGCAAGACGGTAAAAAACATAGGTCCCCGAATCCTTTATAAGCCAGAGGGATTCAAGGCGGACGCCGGCAATATCCACCAGTTCCTCTATTTTGGCGCTGGACTTGTATTCCAGCCTGACCGGAATATCAGCGATAAGGAAACGGTCCTTTACAGCCTGGAGGGAAGATTCAAAGGCCAGGAGGTCCTCTCCGTAGAAACGGCGGCGCTCCTCCGCCGGGGGAATGGGGGCCGAATAAAACACATCCAGAATAAGGGCGAAATAGGGGTCCAGGGTATCCGGCATGGCCGCCTCATTAACGGAAATACATTCAATGCCGGGCCAGGCGGATAAAATTTGAACAAAGCGATCGGCCAAAAGTTTGGTTTTGTACTTCATTTCCAGTCCTCAGGGCAGGGTCAATCCCAAAAAACTGAAGTTCTGGAAAAACCCCGGTATATATGATAACACGGTATCATCATAATACCGTATGGGGAGAAAGATGGAAAGATGGAAAGGAGAAGGGGGCTTAGAGCAGGGAACCGGCGTTTACTTTTTTCGTTTGTTTCTGGGCGCATTTTTGCGTGCCCGCAAAAACCGGGCTTTCCACTCCAATTCCTCAGCTTTACCTGCGGTAAAGCCTCCGGTATTTCCGTTTCAATCCCTTGCGCGCGCAAACTTCGTTTGC
>JAIRNB010000231.1 GCA_031258265.1 Treponema sp.
CGGTCTTCCAGCCTGGCCTTGGCGATAATATCGTAGGACAGGGGCTGTTCTTCCCCGTCCTTTTCCAGCCGTATTCCCCTTTCATCCGATGCGGTGAGAATCCCGGAGAACCAGCCGGAAGTATCGGTCCGGTAACAGCGGATACGACGGCCCAGGTAGTGCCGGAACTCCGCCCCATCCTTAATAAGCCGGTCTATGCCGGGGCTGGATACCTCCACATACAGGTTCCCGCCGGGGAAAGCAAGTTCCAGCCGGGGAAGGGCCGCCCGGTGAAAAGCCGAACAATCGTCCAGGCTGATGTCCCCATCCTTGTACACCACAAGCCGGACCTGGGTGGAACTCCGATGCCGGGAAACAGTGGTTTCCAGCAGGGAAAGCTTGAGAAAACGAGCTGCCGGTTCCAGGGCTTCGGTAAGCGGGTCCGGCTGCGGGGGGGTATAACGCATCATTTCTCCTAAAGAACGGATCTCCCCCGGAGATTTGCCGGGGTATCACGGGGCCTTTCTGGGCAGACAAGATGGCCGTAACCGGCGCTCCCCGTTAAGACTCCGTTTTTCATGATAAATCTTCCCCGTAGAATGACCGCCGCCACGGCGGCGCTGGTTTCAAACCCTTCGTAGGGGGAAGTCCTGTGTTGGGAGTGGAGTTCAGCGCCCCGAATGAGGCCGGCCCTGTTCATGTCCACAATCGTAAAATCCGCATCGCCGCCAATAGCAAATCCCCCTTTCCGGGGGTACAGCCCCCATATCCGGGCCGGGGCCAGGGAGGCAAGCCGGGCATAACTGTTCAGGCTTAAAAGGCCCCGGTTCACCGCGCTGAGCATAAGGGGGGCCGATGTCTCCACCCCGGCGATGCCGGAGAGGGCCTCCCATAGGGGCCGGTCCTTTTCTTCCGCCGTGTGGGGGGCGTGATCCGTGGCGATCATGTCGATGGTCCCGTCAGCGATACCCCGCCACAGGGCCTCCCGGTCTTCAGCCTCCCGGATGGGGGGGTAGACCTTCATCCTGGTCCCCAGGCGGGGATAATCAGAGGCGTCCAGGAACAAGTAGTGGGGGCAGGTTTCCGCGCTGACGGGAACGGCCCGCCGTTTAGCCTCCCGGATCAGGGAGAGGCTTTCCCGGGCGCTGACATGGCAGATGTGTATAGCCGCCCCGCTGTATTCGGCGAAACGGATGGCCCGGGCCACGGCCTCCGCCTCGGAAACGGCGGGCCGGGCTTTGGACAGGAGGGCGGGATCGCCGCCGGAGATTCCCCGGCAAAGCCGGGTAAAGTGTTCGTTCAGTTCGTTATCCTCCGCATGGAAGGCGATGCGGACGCCCAGGGCGGCGGCCCGCTTCATCTGCTCCAGGAGGGGCCCCGCGCCGGGAGCGGCGATATTCCCCACCGAACTTCCTAAGAAAACCTTGAATCCCAGGGCCCCTTCCCTAAGAAGGCCCTCCTGTTCTTCTATGTTGCCGGCGCTTAACAGGGCAAAGAGGCTAAAATCCGTGTAGGATTTTTCCCCGGCGATACGGGCCTTTTCCCGTAATTCGGCGGCCCCCGCTGTGGGGGGAAGGGTATTGGGCATGTCCGCCGCCAGGGTAATTCCCCCGTAGGCGGCGGCGGCGGACCCGCTGGCAAAGTCTTCTTTGTAGGTAAGGCCGGGGTCCCGGAAGTGGACATGGGCGTCGATAAGGCCGGGGAGGATATACAAACCCCCGGCGTCATAGATCTCCGCCCCCTGGGAACCGCCGATTTCATCCGCCAGGGCCGCTATTTTACCGTCCCTAATTCCCAGGTCCGCCCTCACACTGCCGGTCCCCAGGGGATCGATCAGCTTTCCCCCTTTAAGAATCAGATCGTAATTCATGGATCGCCCCCGGCAAAACTTTACACCACAAAACTGGGCCGCGGTAGTTCAATACCGGGAAATTACCGGCGCTATGCGGTTCCACATTATCTAATTCACAGCCTTCGGCTGCTCTTATCGCGCAAGGGATTGGAGGGGCGCGTCAGACCCGAAAGGGTCTGTGCGGTCCGTCCGTGTATACGGACGGACGGAACCCCCGCAAAGCCCGGTTTTTTGCGGCAGCAAAAAATGCGCCCAAACTAAGAATTACCGTAATGTCCCCAGCCCCATTGGTTTTAGAACAAAGTCGAGTATAATGTAGTATGCTTCAAAACACAAAGGCCGGAGGGCCGGGCTGATGCATCGCTACACCGATGAAGAACTGCATTTCATGCTTCACGATCTTGAGTCGGACTATGTAGAACGGAAAGAAAGCTTTTCCGCTGATACTCCCAAACGGGCCCGAGAAGCGGTTTGCGCTTTTGCCAATGATCTGCCCAACCATAACCAGGCGGGCGTTTTATTTGTCGGTGCGAAAGATGACGGGACGCCCAGCGGCTTGAAGCTTACCGATCGGCTTCTTTTGACTTTGGCGGACATTAAAACCGACGGCAATATTGTACCACCGCCTGTATTGACTGTTGAAAAACGGATCCTCGATGGCGCGGAAATGGCCGTGGTGACGGTTATGCCTTCCGATTCGCCGCCTCTTAAATACGATGGGCGGATATGGATACGAACAGGCCCCCGGCGTTCCCTGGCAAATGAACAGGAAGAACGGATATTAAATGAACGCCGTCAATATAAAAATCTGCCCTATGATCTGCGGCCTTGTTATAACGCGGCGCTGGGCGATCTTTCCCGGGCCTTTTTTGAGGATGAGTATTTGCCGGCGGCCTTCGCGGAAGATGTCCTAAAAGAAAACCACCGCAGTTATGAGGAACGGCTTGCCTCATGTAAAATGATTGTTTCGGTAAATAATCCGATACCTACTGTCGCCGGACTTCTTGCCATAGGAAAGGCGCCCCAGGAATTTGTGTATGGTTCGTACATTCAATTTCTGCGCATTGACGGAACAAGAATGACAGATCCGATCATTGATGAAAAAGTTGTCAAAGGCAGAATAATGGAATTGATGCGTGTAAGCATGGAAAAACTTGATGTACACAATAGAAGGGCCTTTGACATAACTCAGGAACCGGGAAAGGTGGTAACTGTGGATTACCCGGAAACCGCACTGCGGCAAATCCTCTGTAATGCCATACTTCACCGCAGTTACGAAGGCAATAATACCCCGGTTCGCGTCTATGTTTACGGCGACCGTATTGAATTTATAAGTCCCGGCGGCCCATACGGGAATGTAACGCCCGAGAATTTCGGACAGCCTGGTAACACGGCATACCGGAATCCCAATCTGGCGGAAATCATGAAAAACCTGGATATTATACAACACTTTGGAATGGGTATTTATTGGGCCCGGGAAGCGATGAAGACTAATGGCAATCCTCCGCCGGATTTTGATGTGGACAATAGTTTTGTGCGTTGTACGCTCCGCAGGCGGGAGGCCGCCAAATTTTGAATACGGTTAATCAAACAGGGAAGGCAGGTTTTCGCTGGGAATCGTCGTCCGGCGGGTTTTGGGGGCGGAGAGTTCCGGCGCCAGGAGCTGTTTCCATTTGCCGATAAGGTTCAATGCGTTCAGGGGTGTAATGTTATTGAGGTCCAAGGCGCTGAGCTCCCGGCCAAGGCGGAGAAACAGGATGCCGGCCTTAGGCTCCTCCGGGGGGGCCGGAACCGGGGGAAGGCCCTTGAGTTCCCGGTCCCGCAGATGTTCCATGATAAATTCCGCCCGCTCCAGCACCGTTTCCGAAAGCCCCGCGAGCCGGGCCACATGAAGGCCGTAGGATTCCGCGGAGGGGCCCTCTTTGATGCGACGGAGAAAAAGAATTTCTCCGTCCTTGTTTATGACATCCATGGAACGGTTGGCAAGATGGGGGTGGGTAATAAGGGAAAGTTCATGGTAGTGGGTGGCAAAGAGGGTACGGCATGTAACCCTGTTCAGCAGGTCTTCGCAGACCGCCCAGGCGATGGAAAGCCCGTCCTTGGTGCCCGTCCCCCGGCCCACCTCGTCCATGATCACCAGACTCTTTTCCGTGGCGGTGTTGAGGATATAGGCGGTCTCGTTCATCTCCGACAGGAAGGTGGATTCCCCCCGGGCTAGATTATCCGAAGCCCCCACCCGGCAGTAAATCCGGTCCGTAATTCCCACCAGGGCCTCCCGGGCGGGAACAAAACTGCCCGCCTGGGCCATAAGGACGATGAGGGCCGTCATCCGCAGATAGGTAGACTTCCCCGCCATATTGGGGCCGGTGATCAGAATAAAGGAAAAGGCTTCCCCCTCCAGAATCACATCGTTGGGAATAAACTCCCCCTGGGGTAGATGGGCTTCCACCACCGGATGGCGGCCCTCCAGCACCCGCAGTATAGAGCCTTCTTCTACCTGAGGCCGCACCCAGCGCCGGAGTGTGGCGGCACGGGCCATGGACTGGGCGGCGTCCAGTTCCGCCAGCAGTACGGCGGCGGTGGAAAGATCCCCCAGACATTCTTTGGCCCTCTCCCGCAGTTCGAGGAACAGGGTCCGTTCCAGGGTGGTGATCCGGTCCTGGGCGCCGTTGATCTCCGATTCCATGGCGGACAGGCGGTTGGTGGTAAAACGCTCCCCCCCGGCTATTCCCTGGCGGCGGATAAAATGGGCGGGGACCCGGCCCAGGTGAATCTTGGAGACCTCCATGAAGTAACCGATGATCCGGTTATAACGGATCTTAAGCCCCGGAATACCTGTCTTTTGCCGTTCCTCCTCCAGGTATTCCTCCAAAAGCTGCCGGCCGTTATCCCGGAGTTTTTTTAACTCATCCAACTCACCGCTGTAGCCGTCACGGATAAGATTTCCCTCGGTAAGGAGGATCGAAGGGTCCTCCGCCAGGGCCCGGCCTAAAAGATCCCGCAGCTCCAGGAGCCGGGTAAAGCCTCCCCGCCGGGAATCAAAATCCCGGATCAGGGGGTTCTCAAAGGACAGGGGAAATTCCTCTATGACCCCAAGGACCTGATCCAGGGAATCCAGGGAATTCTTTATCGCCAGCATGTCCTTGCCATGGGCCCTGTCCATGGCTACCCGGCCGGTAAGCCGTTCCAGGTCCGGGGTTTTATTCAGAAGATCCCGTAAGATTCCAAGAATCCCCTGATCCCGGTAAAGCGTTTCCACCATATCAAGCCGGGCCGTAATGGCCGCAATGTCCCTAAGGGGGTGGAGGATACGCCACTTCAAAAGCCGCCGCCCCATGGCGGTAAGGCTTTCATCCATTACTTCCAGGAGGGAATAACGGGAATCCCCTTCCCGGAGGTTTTTAACCAATTCCAAATTCCGCTGGGTGGATTCATCAATGCCGGTATATTCACTGTCCTGGTACACCACAAGGCCACGGACATGGGGGAGCAGGGATTTAGCGGTATCGTCCAGGTAGTCCAGCAGGGCCCCGGCGGCGAGAATCTCCGCACTGGAATCCTCAAGGCCGAAGGAACGCAGGTTGGGGAGTTTGAACTGGCGGCAAAGCCGGTCCCGGCTCCGCTGCTGATCGAAAAGCCAGTCCGCCCAGCGGTTTACCGTTATACCGGAGCGTTCCAGAATGGCCCGGGCCAGGTCCCCCTTTTTTTCCAGCAGGGATTCCTGAACGATAAGTTCCCGGATTTGAAGCCCCTCTAACTCCTGACGCAGCCTGCCGGAATTTTCCCTGGGGAACGATGTGGCCCGGAAATCCCCGGAGGAAATATCAATACAGGCAAGGCTTAAGGCCACGCGGCCGGCGGCCAGGGCCGCCAGGTAATTGGCGTTTCCCTTATCAAGGTAGTCATCGTCAAGGACCGTACCGGGGGTGATCACCTCTACGACTTTACGTTCCACCAGGCCCTTTCCCGGTTCGGAGATCTGTTCACAGACCGCTACTTTTTTCCCCAGTTTAAGAAGCCTGCCGATATAGCTCCGGGAGGCGTGATAGGGTATCCCGCACATGGGCCGCCCGTTCCGGCTGGTCAGGGTAAGGTTAAGCAGGGTGGAGATTTCCAGGGCATCTTCCTCAAACATTTCATAGAAGTCCCCCAGACGGAAAAAGAGCACTTCTCCAGGATGGTCCCGCTTGATCCGCCGGTATTGATCATGCATAGGGGTAGAAGAAGATTGGCTCGTAAGGACCTCCCGGCAAGGCCCCTTATCCTCTCTAGCGGCCTGCCTTGGCGATCAAATTCTGTATCAATTTTTCAGTAATATCAACCGTTGGACTATACCATAAGATGCCTGTATTTTCTTTCAGGTTAAGTACGGTGCTATAGCCTTCGCTTTCCGCGATAAAGCGAATTTCGTCATAGACCTGTTCCAGGAAGGAGTCCGACTGGGAAAGCCGCTGTTTTCGCTCCTCCAGTTCCCTGGTCCTTACCTGGTAGTAGTCCCGCAGGGCCTCGGAACGACGGTAAATCAGGTTTTCCAGCCGCTGAACCTCATCTTCGTTGCCCTGCATTTCCGCGTTTACCTTGCGGGACTGGAGATCCTGTATTTCCTTGGTCCGCCGGTCCAGTTCCCGCTGAACCTGGACACTGGACTCCTCCCATTCCCGGACCGCCCGGGAATCCCGGAAAAAGGCCATGTAAACCCGGGACAGATCCACCACCGCAAAGCGGGTAAGCTGCTGGGCGGGAAGGACGATTCCCAAGGGGAACAACAGGAAAATGAACAGTGGTTTTTTCATATATGTACCTTCGTGGTTATTGGACTTGTTTCTGGTTTTCCGCGTATCCTGCTACCGTCCGTTGGTATAACCAAGCCGCTAATAGCTGATGGCAAAGGAAAGTACCCAGTCAAGGCCGCCCCCGGGCCCGTTTTTCCCAATGGAACCTTCTTCCCACTGGACCTTGCCGTCTACCGTTCTAAACCGTTTGGCAAAGCTGAAACGCAGGGGAAATTGGGGGATAGTAAAACGGAGTCCGCCGCCCAGGCTGTAGCGCATAATGTCAAGATCGAAACCGGTAAAAAATTCCCGGGGTGTCGGGCTGACCCCCGCCACATCAAAAAAGAAATCCCAGGCCAGGACTCCGGGAACCAGGGGGATCCGCAGTTCCGCCCAGTTGTCCCACAGGGCCAGGCCCTTAACCCGGTAATCGGCGTTCCAGCCCCGGGCTATAAACATGCCGTCCACCGCCAGTTTATTCGCGTTTTCGATGATCGGCATATCCTCGCCCGGCTGTTTGAAGATAAAGGAAAGGCCCGAATGGACTCCGGCGATAAGCTTGAAGCTCCAATGCTCACCCACAGGGATGTTGACCAGTGTATAGAAATACTCGGCCTTCGTATCGCTGCGGATGTACTTTTCCCTTTCCATGGGCAGAATCCCGTATATGCCAAAACGCTGGCTGCCGAAGTAACCGTCTGAGGGATCGTAGTAAATATCCCGTTGATCCAGGCTGACCGAAGCCCACACCGAATTGGCGGGGGTTGGTCTGTTGTTGTCCCGGCGAATGGTATAATCCAGGGGCCGGTAGAGATTCGCGTCGTAGGCATTCAAAATGATCCCCGCCCTCATTCCTACGCCGGTGGAGAGAATCCCCAGAAACGTGTTCCAGCGGTACCCGGTGGAAAGGCCCAGGGAAAAATACCACTGGTTATAACGCATAAGGAATTCGGAAGGGTAGCTGGAAGCCTTTTCAAACTCTTCATAAGAATCAAAACCGTCGGGGTAGGCGTAGGTCTCGTTCCCATAGAAGAAGGGGGCGATATTATCCATGGGGGTAAGGCGCTGGGTATGGGATATGGACAGATCGGTACCCAGGGACAGGGGCAGGCCGAAAATATAACGGTGAGTGTAGTTGAAGGCCAGGCTCTGGGTGTCCGGGGAGGCGTTTATCTCCGCCCCCAGACTGTTCCCCGTGCCCCGGAAGTTGCGGTCGTTGATGCGCAGCATCCCCGATATGGGAAACTGGCCGGGGTCGGAGGTCCCCGAAAAGGTAACGCCGAATTGAATATCCGTGGTGGGCTGTTCCTCAACCCGGAATACCAGGTCCATCAGGCTTTCCGAACTCCCCGGTTCGGTCTCCGGTATGATGGCGGAGAAGAATTGCAGGTTGTAGAGGTTCCGTAGACCGTCGGCTACTTTGGTTTTGGAAAACACGTCCCCCGGTTCCAGGGGAATTTCCCGCAGTACCACTTCTTTTCTTGTTTTATCGAGGCCTTCGACACGGATACTTTCTATATGGGCCCGGCCCCGTTCGATGATTTCGATCTTGTAAAAAACGGTTTTTTTATCCTGATCCCGTTCTTCTTCCCGGTTGATAGTATTAAAAATATAACCGCTTTCAAAATACAGATCGGCGATCCGCTGGAGGTCCGCTTCCAGTCTGCTGACCCGTACATCATCCCCTATCTTGGAATATACCTGATCTTCCAACTGCTCCGAGGAAAAAATATGGTTCCCCGAAAAACTGATGCCCCCGAAGGTAAACCGGCTCCCCTCGTGAATATCGAAGGTAAGGATCATGCCGGCGTTCCCCTTGTCATCTACCACTTCGGTCCTGGGTACATCCCGGACCTCCGCGTCAATGTAACCCCGGTCCCGGTAATACTGGGTTATGGACTGGATGTCCGCGATCAATTTGGCTTCCTGAAAAGCCCCGTCGTTGATCAGCCCCTTGGCTTTAAGGGAAAGTTGACCCCGGAGAGTCCTGTCGGAAAATACGGTATTTCCGTTAAAACGGAATTCCTGGATAAAATTCTGGGTTCCCTCGCTGATAAAAAAGATGATGACCGCTTCCCCCTGGGCATTGACCTGAATTTCCGAACGGACCGTGGCCCGGGTGTAACCCTTTTCCAGATATTTGTTGATCACGGCCTGCTCTTCGTCCCCCACCCGGCGTTTTTCCGCCCGGTCCCCCGGCTTTAGGGTTACCGCGTCAAGGAGTTCCGTCTGGCGGACATGGCTGTTCCCCACAAAGGAAATCCGGGAAATTACCGGCTGTTCTGTAACGGTGAAGCGGAGGATAAGCCCGGAACGACTCGAATCCGAAGGGGCCGTGGAGGGGGAGAGCAGTTCAAAAAACCCCGTGGCATAGAGCCGCATCTGGAGTTCTTCCACCAGTTCGTAGCTGTATTCCTGGCCCATATAGGCCGCCAGAATCCCCTCCAAGTCCTGGGGGCTGGCATGGCGGAGACCGGAAAAGACAATCTCCCGAATGGGTTTACCCAGGTACCACTCATCCTCCTGGGCAGAACAGGGACTCACCGTCACGAAACTGGAATAGGCTGCCAAAACCAGGGAAAAAATTACAAAACAACGGCGCATCTACACTCCTACCAGCGGTCCTTCAAACCTGTATCCTTGTTTCACCGGCAGCTTATAGAATCTTTCCCGTGTCCGGTTTTTGGAAAACAGGTAAAGCTTGCCTGCACTAAAAAGAAAAATTCCACGAAATAGTGAAAGAACAATCATCCAAATACCAGTTTTCCGGATGGGCGGGAACCAAATTCCAGCGGATATTCCCCAGGGGACTCCTAAGTTCGATCCCAAAATCCGGTTCAAACGTATAACCTCCAAAGGTTCGCTTCTTTTCATCATAGCGAAGGGACACCATAGCCTGGGCAAACATCTCCGACCCGATGTATTTACCTAGGAAAACAGAGGTATTATCAAAATAGTTACCGACCCAGCCAATCCTGTCAACAGGCTGTTCCTGGAGCCCGATAAGACCGAAGGCGGCCCTCTGGATAAACTGGGTACGGATGCTGAACATATCCACATGCAGGAGATCCCGCAGGGCTCCCTGTACCCGGCGCATAACCTGGGATTGGGCAAGAAGATCCGCGGAAGACGCGAGGAAGGGATTGGAAACGCTTCCGTCCTCCCCGGTGGCGCCGACAAAGTTCTGTCCCAGGAGGGAGAGAATCTCCGTCTGGGAAAGGGCCGGGCTGGATTCAAAACGGGGGGTAAAGGACTGTAAGGGGGCGTTATCCACCACCATGGAGATAGTAACCGGTCCGTTGCTGGCCCGGTCCCTGACCTCTGCCCTTACAGAGATCCGGGGATCAAAGTGATCTTGATCCTCCTTAAAGGACAACATTCCGCTGCGGATATAGAAGCTCCGCTCAAAGTAAAACACCTCCCCACTCCGCAATTTTACATCCCCGGTAAAGTTAAAACTCCTGTCCAGGCTGTTGACGGCAATTTTAGCCTTGGTTCCCAGGTCCGCGTAAGTCTGGAGTATGGGGAATTCCCTGACGGGCCAGAGGAACTCCACTTTTTTGCCCGCGGTAACGGTGATATTTGCCAGGACGGGTATATCCAGGTCCTCCCAGAGGCCCCCCTCCTGGGAGGCGGCGATCTCCGCGGCGTTCAGGCTGATTTCGGTCTCCTGGGCGATGAGGTCCCCCGAAACGCTTACGACCCTGTCCGCCATAGAGACATTCAAGGCCCCCGATGTGGTCCCCCGGGCAAGAATACCCCCTATGTCGAATTTAAAGGGCAGGGGCCGGTCCCTGCCCACCCTGACATTTACGGAAAAAGAGACGGGTATCCATTTTTCCAGCAGAATTAAACCGTTTACCAGCCCCTGGCCCTTGCCACAGGAGGCGACCGTATCCGTAAAATGGATTTCGTCACCGTCGAAGACGAGGCTCATATCCACGGGGATAATGTCTTCCGCCAGGAACCGGGGAACCTGCATCCGCAGTTTTTCCCCCTGGAACTTGCCGTAGAATTCCGGGTTCTCCAGGGGGCCCCGGATCTGCAGGGAACCGATGGCATGGCCGGAGCTAATATTGAATTCTTCCCTGGTGGGGACAAATTGCCAAAGGGCGGGAAGATTCACCAGTATCCTCTCCCCCCGGACATCCAGTTCCCCAAGGCCCAGGGTTCCCATGAAGGTTCCCCGCAAGGGGAAGGGATCGGCAAAGGCGGCGATAAAAGCGCCGTCCTGTTTAATGTTAAAGAAAATCATGTCCTCCGGCCCGCCGGAAAAGACCAGCCCTTCCCCCTGGCGGGAAAAGGCAAATTTGAAGCTTTCCTCCCGGTTCTCATCACCGATGACGATATTTTCCAATTCAATAGCGCCCCGCAGGTTTTTTAGGGCGGCGGCGTAGTCAAGCCAGGAATCCATGGGAGCAAAATGGGAATTCACGGAGAAGTCCATTCCAAGCTCTCTGCCCGACAGGCTTCCCCGGACCCTGCCCGATCCTTCTATCCGGGATTCATCCATGCTTAACTGAAACTGGGGTATAAAGGTCTCCAGCCCCCCCATGGAAAGCCGTAGATTTTCGGCGCGGAATCCCCTGCCGTCGATATACGCCTGGCCTCCGGCCCTGATCTCCTGTCCGCTGCTGGCCACCCCCAGGGAGTAGATATTCAGCTGGGCGTTGAACTGTTTAAGGGACTCCCATTCAAGTTCCAGAATTCCATCCATCTGGATATTGGGGAAGCGCCGGAAGAACCGGGCTAAACGCATGTCCACACCGGAAATCCGTAGTTTAAGGCGGGGGGAACCGGCGGGCCGGTCGAGGAATTCCGGAAGATTCCCGCCGGACCGGGAGTTGAAAAAATTCCAAAAGATCAGGGGCCAATCGCTGGACCAGACCAGGTCCTTCAGGAAGGGCAGGTCCCTATCGTTCCCGCCCCAATTTGCCGCGTCTCCCCGAATCCAGGAAATATCCACCGAGTAACTTTCCCGCTGCTCATCGTCACGGACCGAAAAGCTCCCCTTGTATTCCCCGGCCGCCTCTGGGGAAAAGACCCCGCCCCCCGTTAGAACCCCCAGGGAGTCATCAAAATATATATCCCGCAGGAGAATCTGGCTTTGATCCACCAAGGCGGAAAGCCGCAGGAGTCCCCCCTGTCCCGGACTGGAGCCGGAATTGGTAAAATCCGCCAGTTCCAGTTTGGCAAGTTCAAAAAACCAGGATTCGGAAGATCGGTAACCCATGGTAAGGTCAAAACTGCTCCGGCCTATCCGCTCCTCGAACTGGACGGGGATATTATCTCCTTTAATCCTGCCGGAATAGATCCCATCCCCCATGGAAACAATAAAAGCGGAGAGGCCATAGGAACCTTCGATACTTAAAGACCGGCGTTCCAGCAGGGTCCCCTCCAGGTAGTAGTTTATATCCCGGTAAAGGGCGTCAAAAGAGAAGGAGATATTTTCCGTGTCGGAAAAATCCGACTGGCCGGTAATCTGGATGTTCCCCCCCTCCCAGAGAATCTGCCCGCCGTCCACGGTAAAACGCCTGTCCGTACCGGAGACGGAAAAAAGGGCAAGCAGGTCTTTGTATCCTGAATAGGAAATCACCAGCCGGGGGGCATTGTAGAGGAGCTGATCAAAGTTGGTACTGACAAATATTTCGGTTGTCACCAGGGTGTTTTGGAGGGCGTTCTCCCACAACCGGGGGATCAGGGGGGGGAGTCTGTGGGGTAATTCGAATTTCGCCGCCAGGGGACGGATCATTTCCGTAAAGTCCAGGGCGGAAAAGGAATCCAGGGTAAAGCGGGTCTCCAGATACCGGGGCGCATAGTCAAAGGTTCCGCTAAGGCGGATGGCGGGGACCTCCCCGGAAGACTGGTCCGCCAGGGATCCTCCGGTTTCATCCGGGCTTTCGGCCAAGGCTTCAGCCGGAGATACATCCCGGTCCCCATAGGACCGCAGGAGGCCGGCGGAAAAACTCAGAGCCGAAGCTTCCCTAACCAGATCCATCTCCAGGGCCTTAAACTCCGCTTCCCCAACCTGGAGCTTATCCGCAAGAATCTTTATGTCCTTACCCCGGCTCCTGATCGAGAGCAGGGTATTGATGTCCCCCTCTCCGGTAAAGCTTAAATCCGCAATGCCCAGGGTCCCGTTAAGGTTAAGGGAAGCAATATCCACCCCGCCTTGAAAACTTAAGGTTCCCCCTGCCCCGTTCCGCCGGTTCCCCTGTACCAGTTTAAGATTCAGGCGCTCAACATCAATATGATCCCCCCGCCCCGCCAGCTTAACGCTGAAACCCGAATTGGCCAGGGGCAGGTTTGGGGGAATAGACCCCGAAAGATCCGCCCGGTAGTCAAATACCCCCCCGGCGGAATACGCCAGCACAGCTTCTCCGGTGGCCCGCAGGGCAAGGAACCGGTTGTAATCCTTCCAGGAACCCAGAAACCGCAGGGCATCGGCGGGGCTGTAGTTCCGGCAGTTCAAGCGGGCGGAGATCTCCCCCGTGTCAAGATCGTAGTCCAGGGCGGCGCTAAGGGGACCTGTCATACCGGGGGATCTGTTGTTCAGGCTAAGAATCCGGTCCTTTAGTTCCAGATTCAATTCCAGGCCGGCGGCGCGGAACCGGTCCTCCTCCACCAGGGGAAGGGACAGGAAGGCCGTCCCCCCGCTGAGGTCCGTTTCACCGGACAGGCGGAAACGGCCTGCGGTGGAAAGATTCAGGGAAGGCTGTCCCCCAAAAAGCTGTATCACGGGTAAAGAAAGGCCGGAAAAGAATTGTTCCCCCAGGTGGAGTTCCGCGTCCCAGTTCCCCTGGGCCTCGATCCGGCCGTCACGAATCTCCGCGTCCATGTTCAGGTCGGAAAGGGAACCGATTCCCTCTGCGCGGAAATTCCCGCCCCTGATCCTGAAACTAAAAATTTCCAGGGAAATACCGTTTTCCCCGCCGGAGACGGCCGCCTCCCGTAGCCGGGTCAGCAGTTCCGGCAGGTCCCGGTCTTCCCGGGGGTCTATATATAGTTCCGGCTTATCTATCCGCAGACCCCTGATTCCCCGGCCCTCCTTCCGCAGCAGGTCCCACAGGGACCAGGAAAGGCGGAA
>JAIRNB010000230.1 GCA_031258265.1 Treponema sp.
CATCTGAATATCCATAAAGATCATATCAAAGGCGTTGGGGGAGGCGTTGAAGATCCGCAGCGCCAAATTTCCGTTTTCCACACATTCGATAGAGACCCCCGTCGGCTCCAGAAGGGCAAGCACGATCTCCCGGTTGATCTCCATATCTTCGGCCAGGAGGATTCTGCAGCCGGAGAAATCGTCTATTTCTGATCCATCCGATCCCTCCGTCCCGGCCTGCCCCCCGGCGGCGGGTGAGGCGGAGGCCGATCCCTTTCCCAGGTGAACGACAAAGCTAAAGGTGGAACTTCTGCCAAGTTCGGATTCCACCCAAAGTTGCCCCCCCATCATCTCTACAATCCGCTTGGAAATTGCCAGCCCCAGGCCCGTCCCCCCGTATTTCCGGGAAGTGGAGGAATCGGCCTGGGTAAAGGAGGAGAAAAGCTTTGCCTGCTGGCCGGGGCTTATGCCGATTCCCGTATCGCTGACCCTTACCCGCAGGGAAAAGAACTCCCGTTCCGCCTGTTTCCCTTCCAGGGAAAGGCCCTCCAGGGGAAGGAGTCCCGCGTTTTCCCCCTGGGGGTTCTCCGGGAAGGCTTCCAGGCTGATATTCCCATATTCGGGGGTAAATTTAACGGCGTTGGAGAGGAGGTTGGAGATTACCTGGGAAAGCCGCTGTTCATCGCCGTAGAGGACGGCGGGGATACCGCTGTCGATACTCAGCGAAAAATGCTGGCGTTTTTCGTTCATCGCAAAACTGATTACCCCGGTGATCTTCCTAAGCATCTGTCCAAAATCAAAATCCGTGGGATCAAGCTCAAATTTGTTGGCTTCGATTTTTGACATATCAAGGACATCGTTGATAACACCCAGGAGATGGGTCCCGGCCTCGGCAATTTTTTTTAGGGAGTATTCTTTTTTTTCGATGTCCGGCGCCGCCCTGCCAATGGCGGCCATGCCGATGATCGCGTTCATGGGGGTCCGCATCTCGTGGCTCATGTTGGCAAGGAAATCGCTTTTAGCCTGACTTGCCCTTTCCGCCTCCTCCAGGGCCATATTCCGTTCTTTTTCCCGCAGGGCCCGGATTACCTCCCCCGCGATGATGCCGCTGACGGCATCCATAAGCTGGCGGTCGTTTTTGGTCCAGGCCCTGGTCCGCAGGCAGTCTTCGATGGTAAGGACCGCCCAGAATTTTCCGTCCACATAGAGGGGGACCATGATAAAGGCCCGGACCCCCGCCAGGGACATGGAAGGGTAACGGCTGTCCCTGGATACATCGCCGCAGTAAATGGGGGGGACAATGCCGTCCGGCGGACTTTCCCTGGGAAAAGCGGCGCTAATACCTTCAAGCCCCGTCCGGGCGGGATCAAAGCCGCCGGAGGAAACCCAGTGATAGGCCGCCCGGCTTAGCCTGGAATTTTCGTCCATAATGCCAATAAACATCCGGCTTACCCCAAGGAATTCCCCGGTGATCCGCAGGGCTTCGTTGATAAGGGCGGAGGTATCCGGCGCGGTAATAAGACGCTGGGCAAGGCGGCTCATCAATTCCTGCTGTTCAACCCGCCGGGAGAGGAACAATTCTTTTCTTCCCAGGACAACGATGCTGCCGAAACCCGCGATAATGACAAAGGCCATGGACAGAAGCAGAATACCCGAAAAAACCGCCCCGCGTTGCTGTATGCCCAGGAGCCGCCCGTCGGAAACATCCACCCCGGCAATGGCGGCGACATTCCCCGAGGAATCTAAAACCGGGGCGTAGGAGGAAATAAGCTCCGGCCAGCCCCCCGCATAGTCCCCGGGGATGGTGGCAAAGGCCCGTTTTTCCCTGAGTACCCGGTATATTTCCTCCTCGTCGATGGGTTCAGGGGCGGTAGACAAATTTACGATGGTTTCGGGATCATCATCGTTATCAACGATGTAGTGGATAAAGCCCCCCGCTTCATCGACCCGGAAGTAGTAGGCGTAGAGAAGGTGGTATTCCCCGGCAAAATCCTTAAGCCGCCGCCGAATATCCAAAAACAGGGGTTTTTCCATGTCCGCCGCGGTCCGCAGTTCCTCCAATTCCGCGGGGCTGACCTGGGAGGAAAGGCTCCGGCTTGCCGCCAGAAGCCGCTCGATAAAAATGTTATTTAGGTAGGCTGAAACAGAATGGATAAAAAGACCGGTATAAACCGAAATGACCAAGACCATAAGCGCGGCGATAGAAAAAAGAATCACCCCAATGTTGTTGTAGATATTCTTTCGTAACTTCGCCGCGGCCGTCATTTTGAGGCGCCTCCATAGCAGTTTGTCACAGTAGCAGTTTGTCACAATTCGCGCATGAAACCCGCGAGGGCGGCAGGCTGCCGGACTTCGCGCTCCCCTTTTGCAGGCCGCAGGCCGAAAAACCGCAGGGGCTTCGGCAAAACCAAGCAGGTTTTGCGGGAAGCTCACAAATCAGAGCAGCGCTGATTTATTCTCGACTGAATAAATCAGCGCTTTCTTAGGCGAATTTTACTAAGCGAATTTCGCAATCGGCACAAAGGTATCGGCTTTAAGGGCGGCGCCGCCCACCAGGGCGCCGTCAATATTTTCCTTTGCCATAAGCTGGGCGGCGTTCTCCGGCTTTACCGAACCGCCGTATTGGATAAGGATCTTATCCGCGGCAGCCTGGCCGTAGAGCTTGGCCAGCACCTTACGGACAAAGGCGTGGATGGCGTCGGCATCTTCCGGGGTGGCGGTTTTTCCCGTGCCAATGGCCCAGACCGGCTCATAGGCGATGACGATCCGTCCTAAATCCCCGGCAGCTACCCCCTCAAGGCCCTTTACCGTCTGGGTCTCGCAGACCTGTTCCGCCTTGCCGGCCTCCCGTTCTTCCAGGAGTTCCCCAACGCAGAGAATCACCTCAAAACCGTGTTGTAAGGCCAGCCGGAGCTTTTTATTGATCAGGGCGTCGTCCTCGTGGTAGATATGCCGCCGCTCGCTGTGGCCCAGGATCACGGTCTGGACCTCCAGGTCTTTAAGCTGCAGCACCGAAACCTCCCCGGTGTGGGCCCCCTGCTCCTCGGCGGCGCAGTTCTGGGCCCCCAGGCGGATATTGGTCCCCTTGAGAATGGGGGCCACGGTCTCCAGCAGGGTAAAGCTGGGGGCCACCAGGTACTTATGCTTCCCGTCTTTAAGCTGGGTTACCAGGGCCCCGGCAAGTTCCGCCGCCTGGGAACGGGTCTTGTGCATCTTCCAGTTCCCGGCAATGTAATACGGTCTATCGCTCATATATACTCCTTTGCTCCTTTGAGTCTGTTTCCATGGGTCTGTTCCAAAACCCAGCCGGTTTCGGAACAGACCTTTTCTAAAATATTGGACTTGTTCAAGAACCCGGTTGGTTCTTTCACAAGTCTCCCAAAAAACACAGATTTCTAACAAAATCCGCGTTTTTTGTTATTTTTAAGCGGTTGTTGTTCAAAAACTGAAGTTTTTGAACAACTCTATTAACGGCCCTTATGCGCGGCATACTTCAATGCCGGGGAGCTTTTTACCCTCCAGCAGTTCCAGGGAGGCCCCGCCGCCGGTGGAAACATGGCTCATCTTAGCGGCCAGGTGGAATTTGTTT
>JAIRNB010000262.1 GCA_031258265.1 Treponema sp.
TTTTTAATGGCTGCCCTTTCAAAACTTCAGTTTTGAAAGGGCCTCTAACAATTAACCAAACTTCTGTTATACATTCTGGCTTCTTGCAAAACCCTATTGATTTTGAAAGAACCTTAACCGTAGATGGCGATCATAACGCCTGCGGCAATGGCGGTGCCGATAACCCCGGCCACATTGGGGCCCATGGCGTGCATCAAAAGGAAATTGCCGGGATCGTACTCCAGGCCCACCTTGTTGGAAACCCGGGCGGCCATGGGGACCGCGGACACCCCGGCGGAACCAATAAGGGGGTTGATCTTCTCTTTGAGGAACAGGTTCATGAACTTGGCCACAAGAATCCCGGTGCCGGTGGCAATGGCAAAGGCCACAAGACCCATGACCACGATGATCAGGGACGAGGGGTTAAGGAAGCGGTCGGGGGTCATCTGGCTGCCCACCCCCAGGGAGAGAAAGATCGACACGATGTTGATAAGCTCGTTCTGCATGGTCTTGGAAAGCCGGTCAACAATGCCGCACTCCCGGATAAAGTTACCAAACATGAGGCAGCCGATAAGGGGGGCCGCCGAAGGAAGCAGCATGATTGAAAGGCTAAAAACCACGATCGGGAAGGCGATTTTTTCCACCTTGGAAACGGGCCGGAGCTGCTTCATCCTGATAAGCCGTTCTTCCTTAGTGGTAAGGAGCTTCATGATAGGGGGCTGGATGATTGGCACCAGGGCCATGTAGGAATAGGCCGCCACAGCCACGGTGGCCAGAAGGTGGGGGGCAAGTTTGGCGGCGATGTAGATCGTCGTGGGACCGTCCGCGCCGCCGATGATGGCCACCGAACAGGCTTCCTTTAGGTTAAACGCCACGCCGGGCAGATAATTCGCCACGGAAATACCGAACAGGGTACCAAAGACCCCGAACTGGGCCGCCGCCCCCAGGATGGCGGTCTTGGGGTTGGCGATAAGGGGGCCGAAGTCGGTCATGGCTCCGATACCCATGAAGATGATCATGGGAAAAAACTCGTTACCCACGCCGCTTTCATAGATGATGTGCAACATCCCATGGGGGGCGTGCCCCATACCGGCGAAGGGTATGTTCACAAAAACCGTCCCAAAGCCGATGGGGATGAGGAGCAGGGGTTCAAAATTCTTGGCGGCCCCCAGGTAGATGATAAGAAAGCCCACAGCCA
Organism: Treponema sp.; assembly: GCA_031258265.1. GTDB lineage: Bacteria > Spirochaetota > Spirochaetia > Treponematales > Breznakiellaceae > JAISFT01. The sequence continues at coordinate 1,178 of JAIRNB010000262.1, forward strand.
CCATGAGAAGTTCCTGCCAGCCGAAGACCGTTATGGGAAGCCCCGCCGGGGTTTCCATCTCCGCCTTATCGGTGATAAAGGCGTAGATACCGGTGGTTTCCGCTATGTTCCGCAGAAAACTCCCCACTGAAACCTGGGGAAGGTTATCGCTGTTGGGGATCTTCCCGTCCAGATTCCTAAACGAGGGAAGATCGTCAACTGAAGCCTGGGTTTGGGCCTGGACGCGGGGGGCAAAGGCGGCGTTCCCCAGGGAAAAAGCCACAGCCCCGATCACCAGAAGCATACATACCTTGGTAACAAATACCGGATCTTTTTTAGGGTTCAGCATGTTTTAATCCTTATTCCTTGTTTAGCCGATTTGGGCTATGGGCTGCTGGGACGCTACCTGGGTCCCGGGGGCTACCAGGAAATGAACAGGGCCGGAGCTGGTGGCCTTGATCTCCAGTTCCATCTTCATCGATTCGATAATGACGATAGTATCCCCGGAAGCAACCTGGGCCCCCTCGTCCACCGCGTAGCGGAGGACCGTACCGGCCACCGGGGCGTTCACCGCTTCCCCGCCGGAAGGCGCGGGCGCGGCGGTTTCCGGAATGGCGGCTTCCGGGGCGCCGGCAACAGGGGCCTCCCCCACGGCGGAACCGCCGATTTCCGCCACCGGCTGCTGGGCCGCCACCTGGGTTCCGGTGGGAACGAGGAAGTGGACAGGCCCGGAGGCGGTGGATTTGATCTCCAGTTCCATCTTCATCGATTCGATGATGAGGACCGTATCCCCGGAAGCAACCTGGGCCCCCTCGTCCACCGCGTAGCGGAGGACCGTACCGGCCCCCGGCGCCGGGATAACCTGGCCCCCCCCGGAGCGGGCCGGGGCGGAGCCGGCAGAGGGGGCAAGCGCCACGGTCCCCGCGGGGGAAACCACCACGGCGTAATTGGTCCCGTTGACATTCACGTTGTACTTGGCGGCCTGGCCGGGGCTTGAAGAAGCCGGCGCGGCGGCGGGTTTAACTACAAAGGAGGCGGAGTCCACCGGCCCCTGATCCCGCTTTTGGAAGAAGCCGGGGGCAACCTTGGGGAACATGGCATAGGTAAGCACATCTTCCACGGTTTTAGCTCCCAGCTTTTTGGCTTCCCCTTCGATCTTTTCAAACTCGTTGGGAATCTCGTCGGCGGGCCTGTTGGTAAGGACCTTTTCGTATTTGTTCTTTTCCAGGGCCAGTTTGACGAGTTCCGGGTTGGCGGGGGCCGCCAGGGCGCCGTAACGGCCGGTCACGAGGTCGGCGGTTTCCGCGGTAAGGTTCTTGTAACGGCCAAAGAGGACGTTGAACACCGCCTGGGTGCCTACAATTTGGCTGGTGGGAGTAACCAGGGGAATATAACCGCAGTCCTTCTGGACTACCTGAATCTCCTTGAGAACTTCGTCAATTTGATTGGAGGCGTTTTGCTCTTTAAGCTGATTCTCCAGGTTGGAGAGCATACCGCCGGGCACCTGGGAGGCGAGAATCCGGGTATCGGCCCCCAGGAAGCTGGATTCAAACTTGGCGTACTTCTTGCGGACCTCCCGGAAGTAGGCGGCGATGTCCAGCAGGGGAATGATGTCCAGGCCGGTATCGAATTCCGTGCCGTGGAAAGCCTCCACGATGGTCTCCGTGGGGCTATGGCTGGTTCCCATGGCCAGGGAAGAAATGGCGGTATCCAGGATTTCCGCCCCCGCCTCCGCCCCCTTGATCAGGGAAGCCACCGAAAGGCCGGTGGTGGCGTGGGTGTGAATCTCCAGGGGAAGGTCCACCTTGGCCTTAATAGCCTTGACCAGTTCATAGGTTTCGTAGGGTTTAAGGAGGCCGGACATGTCCTTGATACATATTGAATCCGCCCCGGAATCGGCAAAACTCTTGGCCAGTTCCGCGTAAATTTCCTTGGTATGATAGGGGGTAGTGGCGTAGGAAATAGCCATCTGGACATGCTTGCCGGTTTTTCTGGCGGCGGCCGCGGCCTGTTTAAGGTTCCGGGGATCGTTACAGGCGTCAAATATACGGAACACCTCGACCCCGTTTTCCGCCGCCTTCTCCACAAATTTGTCTACCACATCGTCGGCATAGTGGCGGTAACCCAAAAGGTTTTGGCCCCGGAGGAGCATCATGATCGGGGTATGGGGGAGCCCCTTTTTAAGGGTCCGCAGCCGTTCCCAGGGGTCTTCGTTCAAAAAACGGATACAACTGTCAAAAGTCGCCCCGCCCCAGCCTTCCAGGGCCCAGTAACCGATAGTATCCAGCCGCGCCAGGGCGGGGACCATGTCGGCGGTAGTCATACGGGTGGCAAACAGGGACTGGTGGCCGTCCCGTAGAACCAGATCGGTGAGTTTTACCTTAGGCATATTCACTCCTGTATAAGTATAAGGCGGCGAAATTGCCGCCCTTCAATCGGACATTAACACGCTGTTAATGGTCACTCCGGCGATGTTACAGAGATAAAAAAGGAAAACCGCCCCAAGTCCGGCCGGTTTTAAGAAAGCCGCAGGGAAAAGATTTTTAGCCCGGTCCCTGTGTTTTACCCGGCCAAAGATACCTCGATCAAAGATACCTCAATCGAAAATACCCCGCTGCCTGCGGCAGGGTCCCTCATTTTCCTTCGGTCTTGCGGTATTCGGTAACAGCGGCGGTGATAGCCGCGCTTACCGCGGCGGTCTTGGCAGCCGTAGACGGACCAGGGGCGGGCTTCGGAAGAACACTGGTATCTTTATCCAGCCCCAGGGTATGGATGATCTTTCCCACCACGGTTACAGAAACAATAAGGATAAACAGAAATCCAAAAACTACCCCCATCCCCAAAAGGGTAAGGCTTCCGCTTTGCCCCAGCATTTGTGCTATAGTCATACGACCTCCCGCTTTTAATTTATGCGGATAATACTGGAATATCCAGCCTGGTTCAACGGCTTTGCAGGGGACCGGCATTTACGTTTTCGTTTGTTTATGGGCGCATTTTTGCGTGCCCGCACGCAAATACCGGGCTATCGCTGCAATTCCTCAGCCCGCCTGCGGCGGGCTTCCGGTATTTCCGCTCTATCCCTTGCGCAGTGAAAGCAACCAAAGGTTGTATATTAAACCAATGTGGCTTCGCATAGCGCCACCGTATGCCCCCAAATTGAAAAAGGCGCCTCCGCTTTAGCGGAGGCAGTGCGCGCGCGGCTCAACGCGCTTTATGCGCGGTGAGCTGGAACGAAAGCCATACGGCCGAAGGCGGGATAGTCACCAATGCGCCGCGGGAGGGGGAGGGGCCCCATATTTTTCCCAGCCGACAGGACCCCCGATAAATTTCCCGGCGTCTTTTGGTTTTTAGAATAATTAAACTGAGAATTGCTGCGGCGGACTGCTGGACTCTCCTTTCCCGTCTGTGCTAAGTTTTACCATGGAAGCCTACGAAGAAACCCGGCCAATTTTTCAGAATATATCCCCCATCGATCACCGTTACTCAGTTTCGGAAGCCCCCCTGTACCGGGCCCTGTCGTCCTGGCTTTCCGAGGAAGCCGCCATCACCGCCAATGTTAAGGCGGAGATCGCCCTGGCGCTGGCCCACCTAAAAGTCCGGGGAAAATTGAACGGCCGCCTCCGGGAAGCCCTGGAAAAGGCAGGCCGGGACCTGAGCCCGGCGGAAGTTTACGCGGAGGAAGAAAAAACCCGCCATAATATCCGCGCCCTGGTGAACGTGTTAAAACGCAAAGTGCCGCCGGAGCTTTCCCCCCTGATACACCTGGGGGCCACCAGTGCCGATATTCTGGATACCGGCCTTGCCTGGCGGGTCCGGGGCGTTGTCCGCGCGGTCCTGCTGCCGGAGCTGCGGCGCCTGGAACTCCTGCTCTGCGACTTTACCGGCAGGGAGGCGGAAACTCCCCAGGTGGGCCGTACCCACGGCCAGCACGCGGTGCCCATCACCGTGGGCTTTGCCATGGCGGAATACGTTTCCCGGCTGGGTAAGTCCATCCTGGAAATAGAACGCCTGGCCGGACAGCTCAGGGGGAAACTCGCCGGGGCCGTGGGGGCCTACAATGCCGCCAGCATGATCGTCAAAGACCCGGAAGAACTGGAACGCCTCTACCTTGGGGAACTGGACCTGGAACCCTCCGAACATTCCACCCAACTTGTGGAACCCGAATACCTCCTGCGGCTGCTTCTGGAAATGAACGTAGCCTTTGGGATCATCGCCAACCTGGCCGATGATCTGCGGAACCTTCAGCGCAGCGAAATAGGAGAACTGCGGGAGGGATTTTCGGCGGATCAGGTAGGCTCCTCCACCATGCCCCAAAAACGGAACCCCTGGAATTCGGAACACGTCAAAAGCCTGTGGAAAGCCTTCATGCCCCGGGCCCTCAGCTTCTTCATGGACCAGATCAGCGAACACCAGCGGGACCTATCCAACTCCGCAAGCCAGCGTTTCGTAGCCGACTATATCGCCGGTTTCTCCCTGGCCGTAAGCCGCATGGCCGGCGTTATCGAGGGGCTGGGAGTGGACCGGGAACGGGCCCTGGCCAACCTCCTGGGCGGAGGCCCCGCGGGGCAGGGAAACATCCCCGGCGGCATCCTGGCGGAAAGCGCCTACATACTCCTGGCGGAAAGCGGCGCCGGCGACGCCCACGAGATCATCCGCAGAATTACTATTACCGCGGAAAAGGAGCGCATCAGTTTTGCCGCCGCCCTGCGGGGGGAAGAAGAACTCCTCCGCCGGATCGGGGAGAAAATGACGGAGCTGGGCCTAATCTCCCATCCAGGGTCCGCCCTCTCATGGTTTGAGCGGCCCGAACAGTACCGGGGACTGGCGGTAAAAAAGGCAAAAGAACTGGCAGCCAAGTACCGCAAACTCATGGGGGGGGAAGCCTCCCCCCTCACTCCATAGTCCTCGGGCCAAACCTCCGGTTTGGCCCTGCGGTCTATTCCGTTACCCCCCTCTACGGGGCAGAGCGCCGTGGAAGGCGGCTATATATGTGGAGTTTGCGGCGCAGATCCTGTCTTTGGATTTGACAGGAATGTCAAATCCAAAGTCCGCCCCGTAACGCCTCGCTGGTAATGCCGGCGGGCCCGGATTTCCCGCCGGTGAACCTTTGTTCCGCCGTCCGGGGGAACCGCGGCATTTTTTAGTTTTTTGTATAGGAGGATCACCCATGTTTACCGAAGCCCTGTCCTACGATGACGTGCTTCTTTTACCGGGTTACTCGGACATTCTGCCCAAGGACTGTGATGTAAAAACTACCCTCTGCGCGGATGTATGCCTTAACGTACCGGTCATCTCCGCCGCCATGGACACCGTAACCGAAGAAAAGCTGGCCATTGCCATTGCCCTGGAGGGGGGCTCCGGCGTAATCCACCGGAATCTGGCGCCGGAAGAACAGGCCGCCCAGGTGGCGAATGTAAAACGTTATCTTAACTGGATCATAGATTCTCCTGTGACCGTGGGGGAAGACGCCAGGGTGCGGGATGTAAAACTGATGATGAACCGTTTCCGGGTTTCCGGAATGCCCGTGCTGGACATCGAAGGACGGCTTGTGGGGATTATCACCGGCCGGGACCTGCGGTTCTGCCGGGACGACAACCTCCCGGTGCCGGATGTGATGACCAGGAATCCCGTGGTGGAGCAGGGGGAACCTTCGGCGGCCAGCGCCCGGGAAAAATTCGACAAACACCGGATCGAAAAGCTCCCGGTGGTGGATTCCAGCGGCCGGCTTACGGGGCTTATCACCGTAAAGGACATGGAAAAGCATGCCAACTACCCCCGGGCCGCCACCGATAAGGCGGGGCGGCTCATCGTAGGAGCGGCGGTGTCCCCCCAGGATTACCCGGTGCGGCTCCCCCTCCTCAAAAACGCCAAAGTCGATTATGTGGTTCTGGACACCGCCCACGGAGATTCTAAAAACGTGATGGACGCGGTCCGGGGCATCAAAGAAAAATTCGGCGTCCCCGTCATCGGGGGAAATGTCGCCACCAGGGAAGGGACCCGCCGGCTCATCGAGGCGGGGGCCGACGCGGTAAAAGTTGGGATTGGCCCCGGCTCCATCTGTACCACCAGGATTGTAGCCGGCGTTGGAGTACCCCAGTTTACCGCGGTCTGGGAATGTGCCGGGGAGGCCGCCCAGGCCGGCATCCCCGTCATCGCTGACGGGGGGATCAAGTTCTCCGGGGACATTACCAAGGCCATTGGCGCCGGCGCTTCGGTGGTGATGATCGGCGGCCTCTTTGCCGGCCTTAAAGAATCGCCGGGGCAGGAGATCATCTTTGACGGCCGGATCTACAAAGAACACCGGGGCATGGGCAGCCTGGGGGCTATCAATGACGGCGCCGGCGACCGCTACCAGATAGGCAAGGACGAGATTCCGGTCCCCGAGGGAATCGAAGGCCGGGTTCCCTACAAAGGGGAAATGCGGAGCTACCTTCACCAGTTGGCGTCGGGGCTGCGGAAGGGGATGGGTTACTGCGGTTGTAAGAACATCGGTGAATTAAAGGCATACCGGAAATTTATCAAGATCACCGCCGCGGGCCTTCGGGAAAGCCACGCCCATGATGTATTCATAACCCAGGAGGCCCCCAACTATTCTCACTCGTAAGCAGGAATCCCTTAAACGGGAGTTGGAAGGCTGGTACCGGAGGATCAACCGGCCCGAATTCGTCAATTCCGATCCGGTTTGCTTCCCCCGCCGCTTCTCCGGCCCCGCGGATATAGAAACCGCCGCCTTTCTGGCCGGGGTTATCGCCTGGGGGAGGAGGGACCTTATCCTGAAATCCGGCGAGCGGCTCTTCTCCCTGCTCCGGGGCGGTCCCTTTGCCTTTGTCATGGCCGGCAATTACCGGAGTCTGCGGAACCGCCGGGATTGTCCTGCCGGCGCCTGTATCCACCGGACTTTTTTTGAAGAGGATCTGGCGTATTTCTGCCGGGGGCTGCGGGCCTGTTATAAAAAGTACGGCAGCCTGGAGGCGCTTTTTAGCTCCGCCCTTAGCCGGCCCGGTTCCCCGGACATCTGGGAGGGAATCGCCCTGTTCCGGGAAACCATGGCCCAGGGGAACGGGGGCCGTTACACCAAACATATCGCCGATCCCTATTCCAGTTCCCCCTGTAAGCGGCTCTGCCTCAGCCTCCGCTGGCTTGTGCGCCGGGAAGGCCCGGTGGACCTGGGACTCTGGAAAAGCGTCTCCCCCGCCGCCCTCTGCATCCCCCTGGATCTCCACGTTGGCCGCGCCGCCCGGCGGCTCGGCCTCCTTGACCCCGCCCGCAAAGCCAACGACCGGAAGGCCGCCATTGCCCTTACCGGGCGGCTCCGGGAATTCTGTCCGGAAGACCCCGCCCGCTATGACCTTGCCCTCTTTGGCTGGGGCATGGAAAACGCCGGAAC
>JAIRNB010000316.1 GCA_031258265.1 Treponema sp.
CCGGCATCTGGAGGAATTTCTGGACCGGGAGAAGTCCCGGTCTTACAAATAGAGTCTACCCATTATGATAACTATTGCGGGGGGGAAAGCCGTGGCAGCTTCGCTGCCGGTCCCCCTGCGCCGCAGCCCCCTCTGCGGGGCAAGGCCGCCCGCAACGCCCCGCTTGGCAAAAACAAGGGAGGGGGGGTAGTGGAGTAGACCGGACCGGGCGAAGCCCGGGAGGACTATGGAACGAGGGGGGGCCGAGATGAACAGCCGCAGGGCTGTACATTGGATGATGCGGCACGGCCTGGCCCGTGGTAGGCAACCGCAGGTTGTGTATTAAACAATGTGGCACGGCCTAGCGCCGATAAATACCCCAAAATTGACTAATGCGCCTCAGCTTTAGCTGAGGTAGTGCGCGCAGCGTTAAAACATGCCCTGCGTGGGCGGTCATACTCCGGCTTTTGGGACATAGTGTGTCCCCCCCCTTAACTATAGATACCGGGTAAAAGCACCGGCTACAGTTTTCCTCCCCGTTTTATCCCCAGATAGCGGTTTACCAGGGTGGAGGAAAAATTCTCCGCCGTGGCTTCCATGATTAGAAGGCCGTCCCGTTCCCAGCTTTGGTAAAGCCTTCTGCGGGCGGCAAGGTAGGAAAAGGCGGCGGCGCTTTCCAGGGCGTTCTCCGGCAGGGGAAAGGTCCGGCGGGCAAACAGCTCCGCTGTGCTTCTGCGGGCTAACCGTTCTACCCCGGTTTCCCGAAAGCTCACCAGGAGAAGCAGGTGCTTTCGCCGTACCCTGGGAAGAATCCAGGACAGAGAAAGGCCGTCTTCCTCCCGGAAATTGCTGATCAGGATGATAAAGGTCCGGCGGCGGAGCCGGATCAGGGCGCTTTCCAGGGCGGAAAACGGCGAGGAGGGGGCGGAACTGCTTTGGAGATCGTAGAGCCGGTTCATGATAACAGAAAAACTGTGCAGGCCCTTGCGGGGGGGAACCCAGCGTTCCTGGGAACCGAAGCTCATCACCGCCGCGGCGTCCCCGAATTTCAGGGCGGTGTAGGAAAGGAGCATGGTTCCCTCCAGGGCGGCGTCAAATTCGGGGCCCCGGAGCCGGTAGCCCGTATCCAGGATGCAGAGTACCTGCTGGTCCTGCTCCTCCTGGTAGTCCCGGACAATAAAGCGCCATGTCCCGTTGGGGGCCCGCTGCCTGGCGGTGGCCCGCCAGTCGATGGATTTAACGGGGTCTCCCTCCTGGTACTCCCGGAGGTCCCGGAATTCAAGGCCCTGCCCCCGCCGTCTGATTTCCCGGAAGCCCTGGTACTCCAGAAGGCCCCGCAGGTCCTTACCCGCCATAAGTTTCTTAAAATCGGGGAACGTCCTGCCCCGGCTTTGGCAGGGGGAGAAAACCCTGAGCCGCCAGAAAAAAAGGGGGGATGTGTACAAAAACTCCAGGCCCGGAAATATCCAGGCCCCCCGTTCCCTGGGGAACAGGGTGTAGGAAAATTCCACCTGACTCCCCTTCCCCCCGGACCGGCCTTTCCAATGTGTAAGCCAGGCGGGGAAGGCGGCGCAGTCCATGAGCGGCGGATAAAGATCAAATATCCGCAGCCTTGTGGAAATACCACCCCCGCCGCGGATACGGAGCAGGACCTTAACCAGTTCCCCCTGGGCAAGGGTCAGGGGCAGGTCCCGTTCCACCTCATAGCGGCGGCGGAAGATCAGCAGCAATACCGCGTCAATGGCAAGGACCGGCAGGAAAGAAAGGCCCGCGATGATCCAAGCCAGGAACAGGGGGGAGGAAAAATAGGCCCCCGCCCCAAGGCAAAGCCACAGGAGAGCCCCCGCCAGGAGGCCGGGGCCGCCCCGCAGGGAAAGCCTCACAGGGCCCCCGCGGAATTACGGGCCCTCACGCGGTTTCCCCGGCCCCAAAACTGCCCCGGGGGGCGGGGATACGGGCCAGGATGTTCTCGATGATTCTGCGTTCTCCCAGGCCCTCCAGTTCACTTTCCGCCGAAAGGGTGATCCGGTGGGCCAGCGCGGGAACCGCCAGGGCGCTGATGTCATCGGGAATCACGAAACTCCGGCCTTCCAGCAGGGCCAGGGCCCGGGCGCAGCGTATCAGGGCCAGGCTCCCCCGGGGACCCGCCCCGGTTTGGATACCGGGATCGGAACGGGTGGCGGCGCAGATCCGGACCGCGTAATCCAGGATTCCCGAATCGACCCGCAGGGAAGAAGCCTGGTCCCGGAGGGCGGCGAATTTCTCCAAACTAAGAACGGTTCCCACCGCCCCCACCTGGAGCATCGCCCCGCTGTCCCCGTCCAGAACCCGGCGGGTCATTTCCTTTTCCTCCTCCGCCGGGGGATAGGGAACCATAACCTTCATCAAAAAGCGGTCTTTTTGGGCGTCCGGCAGGGGGTAGGTCCCCTCGTGTTCCAGGGGATTCTGGGTGGCAAGGACCATGAAAGGCGAGGGTAAAGGGTAATCCACCCCGTCAAGACTCACCTGGAATTCCTGCATGGCCTCGAACAGGGCGGCCTGCGTCTTGGCCGGCGCCCGGTTGATCTCATCGGCGATAAAAAGATTGGTAAAAACCGGCCCCCGGCGGGTGCTAAATTCCCCGGTCCGGGTGTCCAGTATCACGCTGCCGGTAATGTCGCTGGGCATTAGGTCCGGGGTAAACTGGACCCGCCGGGAATCCCCCGCTATGGTCCGGGCCAGGGCCCGGACCAAAAGGGTCTTCCCCAGGCCCGGCGGGCCCTCTACCAGAAGGTGTCCCCCCGCCAGGAGAGTGATAAGGGCATAGTCCACCAATTCCCTTTGCCCGATAAGGGCATGGGCAATCTCCTCCCTGATCCTGTCCAGGACCTCTCCCGGGGACTGATAATCGCTCATATACGCTCCAGGGCCGACATAAGATTTTTTAAGTAGACGGCCGTTTTTTGGCGGCCAATCTTCTTCCCGGCCGCCAAAGCTTCTTCCAGCTCTTCAAATTCCCGCCCCAGGGCCCGGCCCCTGCCCCGGCGGCGCAGTTCCCGGAGGTAGATTTCCAGATAAGCCCCCAGGGCATTGTAACGGCGGAGAAAACGGGCTTCCGTGGAGAAGCGGCCGGTAATAGACAGGCGCCGCCGGGATTCTTCCCTGGGGGGAACCCCGAATCCGGACAGCGCCATCCAAAAGCCGGTAAAAATAAGCGCCAGGGCGGATAGAACCGGGGGCAGCAGGTTCCCCCGCGCCCCAAGGATTCCCCAAACTCCCCCCGAACTTTGCCGGCCCCTGATAAATAAAAAGCCCGGCCTTTCGGGCCCCAGGGACCCGCCGGTAAGCCCCCAGGCCAGCCGGGCGTTTGCGTCGGCTGCCAGCTGGTAATTATACATAAAAACACAGGAACCGGTCACGGCAACGAGGCCCTTCCCCAGGGGCCGGCGGATAAGGCGGATATTCCCCTCCGAATCCCGCAATGTCAAAAAGCGTCCGCCGGGGGGAAGCTCCTCCGCCGCGGAACCGGCGGCATATTCGGACTTCAGGCCGGGGTCTTCAAAGACAATCCGGTAGTCATAATCGGGGAAATCCGGGGATTCATCCTGATTAGCAATACTGTCCCCGCCTTCACCGGCAAGGGTATCCGCTTCGCCGGCGCTTTCTTCATCAATAATGGTACTGCCGGCATTGTCCTCCCCCCCGTCAAAGGGGTCTTCGTCTTCCTGGAAAGATTCCCGGATTCTTAAGCCCAGTTTTCCAAGGAATTTTTCCAGGGGCAAAGCGGCGGGGGAAACTTCTTCTTCCTGTTCACTTTCCCAGTACCAGGGGGAGTCGACGGAGACCACCAGAACGCCCCCCTCCCGCACCCAGGGCAGTATGTCCTCCCTGTCCCAATCGAAGAGGGAAGCCTGGATAAAGAGTCCCCCCTCCCGGGGGGAAATGTCCTTTACCCCCGTCCAGCGGGGGCTAAAACGGACCGGGCGGCCGCTGGCGGAAAGCCACTCCCCCAGTATATAAAAACGGTTAGACTGGAATTCCAGGGAGGGGGGCGACCATTTTTCCCGTTCGTATATCTCAAAGCGGTTGACGATAAAAAACCCGGCGATTACCAGGGCGGAAAGCACAATAGCGGCGAATATCCCATAGCCGCTTCCCGGTTTTGAAGGGCCTCCCGGTAATGCCGGGGATACGGAAGATACGGGGGCTTTAGCCATGGATTCCCCCCGCCGTTTCAGCGCTGAAGGGTTTTTCACCGCCAGCCTGGCCGGCCCCATCACCAGCCTGGCCACCGGATCGGCCGCCACCGGCCCCACCACCAGCCTGGCCGCCGGCCTCTCCAGGGGAGGCCGGAGCGGGGGCCGTTTTTTCACAGAGAGAAGAGACCCAAGCCAGGGCCTCCTCAAAAGCCCCCTCCGGGGGCAGAATCCCCCCGTAGAAAAAGTCCACCCAGCGGCGGATAAATCCCGCAAAGGCCGTCCCCACCGGTCCGGCGAATTCCTCCGCCGGACCGGCCCCCCGCCCCAGGCGGCGCCGGACCAGGGCAAGGCAGCGGTACTCCGTGGCCCCCGGAGGGAAACGGAGTCCCCACCGCTGACTAAGGGCCCCCAGGGAGGCGGCGTAGCAGCGGCCCCAGGCTTCCCGGAGAAGACCCCGGCGGTAAAGGCTGCGGGCTTCCTCCAGGATCACGGAGGGCGGCGGAGGCCCGGCAGGGACCAGGCGGGAAAGCCCGGACGACGGGTTCCGGAATAGGGGGCTTCCCCGGCGACGGTAAGCGTAAATCCCCGCGGCCAGGATCAGGGCGGCGATAACCAGGACAAGGGCCCCCCGGAGAGTCCAGGCGCCGGCTGTCTGAAAAAAATCCCACAAGGAATTTACCTTTCCGGAGGGGGAAGCTTCCCTTTTTTGTTCTTTAAGGCGGACACCCCAGGTTTTCTGCGGGTTCCCCATATCCCGTTCCATGATCTCCTGTAGTTTTTCCACGGGCATACCGGCCCCAAAGTCCCCGGGAAAGGGCGTCTCCACCGCGGAAATAACCGGGGAAAACGGATCGCAGAAAAAAATGAAAAAAAGAACCGCGAAAACAGAAAAACTACGCCCCACTTCTCATTTCCCCCGCCTGGCAGCCTGTTGCACTTGTAGATTTTTTGCATATAGGGCGCCACAGGCGCCTGGGCAAAAAATCACGGTTATTGGGCAGCTGTGCAAACCTGTGGTTTGCTTGGAGTTTGTAAGGTATAAATATTCATTGATATGAATATTTATACCATTTTAGGCGCAAAGCGCAACAAACTGCTAGGATGCCCCACAAAATAGGCACCGCCTCTCCTACAATAGTATAAGCGATAAAATGAAAGCTGAAACATACATGATAACACTGGGCGCAACGCAACGTTTTATGATTGACCCGGCGCTGCACGAGGCGGATTTCATGCAGTACTGCATATGTAAAACTGTTCCTACGTTGAGGCACCGCAGACCGTTGGCGAGCTGCATGGGGATGGCTGCCGCGTAGAACGATATACCCAGAGAAGCTGATACATCCATCAGGGTTGGAGCCAGGGTTATGCCTACCACTCCACCGCCGCCCTGGAGCACAGACATGATAAACATAAGTAAGCCAAAGAAGACCAGCAGCAGGATGCCGCTTACCCCCGCATTCAACACGCTGTCGATGAGAAACCGGAAGCCGTTCAGTTTTCCCAGCATATTGGCAAAAAACTGGGCCATGGTGGCCATCACCAGCAGGTTGCCAAAGCCATCTCCCATCCCGTTGATCCACTGGTTAATGTCTTTTGTCCGATCCTTGATATTCTTGGTCCGCAGAACTTCGACCACAAACACGACGATGATTGAAAGAAGCACCGCAGTTATAACGCTAATGTTGATATTGGTTTTGAATATGGGGCTAAAAATGATGATGATGATCAGGGGCAGCAGGGGAAATATGGCATAAAACCCCGGAACCGAAGCGCCCGTGTCTTCAGCGGCCGCTTCTTCGGGCATATGGCTGCCGTACACATACCCGGAACGTTTGTCAATAAACTGCATAATAACCCCGCTGGTAATGGACACAAGAACCAGCACAATAGGCGCCACCCGCAGGGATCCGTTTACAAAATAATCGGCAGTGCTAAGTCCCGGGATACCGGATACAAACTGGGCTATGACGAAGTCCGCCGGTCCCCAGTCAAAACAGGTGCCCAGGAATATGGCGCTTATGGCCGACTCCCGGCTGATCCCCGCCCTCAGCAATGCCGGGTACAGGGTGGTAAGGAACAGCGCCATGATTGCCACCGCGGACACAATAGCAATCCGCATGATCCCGCAAATCATAACTGCTATAAAAATACCGATAAAATAGGGATTCTTTGATTTGGCAATGGGCAAAGAAATTATCTTTCCCAGTTCCGCTCCGGCTTTTATCTTACCCATATAAATCGAGTAGCCGTAAATGGGAAGCATGGAAAGACCAATGGAGCTGAATGCGGAAACAAATGTTTCTTTTACCGCCTCAAATATATCAAGCAGCAGATGCCCCGAGCTGATATTCGCTACCGAATTGCCATACAGAGCAGTAAAAATGAACGAAATGACAACCCCCAAGAATAAAAATATCATAGTGGTTGGGAAGCCCTTGTTGATAAGAACGACACAGGTAATTACAAAGGCGATAGTGATTATCAAATTAATCATAATTACATCCTTATAAAGACGAAATAACCGCCGGCCAAGCCGACAGTGAACGCTATGACCAGCCCTTTTTATTGGCAACCGTCTTCCGGCGCTTTTAATCTCGCCGGCGATTATCACATTTCCCAGCCAGCCCCTGGCAGGAGAGGAGATGCCACAGGCCAGTGCAGGTTGCCCCGGCACAGGCGACAACGATCTCATGAACATCAGAACGAGGTTTTTCCCGTGGCATCCATTTTTAATCTTCCTGCAAATTTAAAACCGGCTCATTTATGATAAAAATTGAGGCCGTAGTTTTCACTTTCGTCTTTTAGCCATTCCAGAATTTTAGGGAACCGGGGGGTGGCGCCGCTTTCCCAAAATATATATCTGCCGGTGGGACCATAGGTGTCCATGGCAAGACGGACCGATTGGCGCACCGCTTCTTCCGTGGCATCCGGCTGGTTCCCCGGCCCTATGGCGTTCCAGCCCCCGCAGGCTATAAAGCCGTATTTCTTTTTTGCCGCCTCTATGTCATTAAACACCTGGAAGGGCTGTATCATCTTGACGCCTATATCGGCGTAATCCTGAAGCACATCTTCCACATAGCCGTCCACGTGCATTTCCGGAAAGGCGCCAAGCTCGCCCACCGCGTCATAAAAACGTTTGTGAATGGGCTTGAGAATTTCACGGTACGCCTGGGGAGACATGAGCAGGCTCTGGGCATTGGCGATATGTTCCACGATCATGATGATCTCCGGCTTGAGGTATTTGCAGAGCCGGCGCATGGAATCAATGGTAAAATCTATCATGGCATTCAGACACTTCGATACCTCTTCCGGCTCGGACGCAAGGGAGCACAGGGCTTCCTCAAATCCCATCATATAGTGGAGCTGTTCCCACACATAACCGGCGATAAAATTGATCATCTGATCTTCCTTAACGTTCGCCCTGATAGCTTTAGCCTCTTGCTCCCAGTCAATAGCGGTCAAATCTATTTTAGGAATTATTTCACGCCACCTGGTAATGTCCTTCAGCTCAAAATCCTGGGTCTGGGTATTGAGCGGGATTGCCCCGTCAATTGTTTGAGTGAACTTTACGCCGTAGATGTCGGTATCCAGCCCTGTGGCGCTGTCCGTCTTTCTGCCCAGGGTCTTGTGCCCCACCATGGCACAAGCGGTAGAAAAAGACGGCAGCCATTGAGGTATCTCCCCGCCCAACACCAACTGCAAATTTTCTTTCTCAGAAATTTCTTTCCTAAAAGCCATAAACTCCTCCTCGTATAAGATTTTTTTAAGGGAATTTGCCCTTAATTACAATATTGGTGAATATTATAACAATATAGTGTGTGTTTGTCAATACAAGATTGTTAGAAAATGAATAAATATGGTAGATGTTTGGGAAGATTCGGATGCTGAATTTGAAGAACAGGTAAAACGCCTTGTATCGAGAATCCGGGAGGAGCGGGAAAAGGCCCGCCTCTCACAGATGGATCTGTCTTTTAAGGCCGGATTATCGCAAAATTTGGTCAATTATGTCGAAAACGGTCGGCGGACCCCCAATTTGTACACGATCTTTAGGATATGCAAGGCTTTGCAGATTGAACCGGCCAGTCTTTTTGCCGATTCGGAGGAAGATCGTTCGGCAGCCAGGGAGATTATTATCGGTTTAGTCAAGAAATACGTCTAGCAGCCTGTTGCGCTTGTGGGTATTTTTGTATATGCATACAAAAATACCCCGATTTATGGGCTCCGTTGGGAGTTTGTAAGGTATAAATTTGCAATAAATTGCAAATTTATATAATTTTAGGGCAAAGCCCCACAAACTCAGGAGCGAATTGGGCAGCTTCCCCCAAAAAACGGGCGGAGCCGCTTTGCCCCGCCCGTCAACAAATCTGTCAGCCTGCGTCTCAGACAACCCACTTGTATTCGCCGTTGTCCTCCACGCCGTAGAAGTCCGCGTAGCTCAGTTTCCAGGGCGATTTCCCCAGCCTGTCAATCCTGATCCGGTTCTTGATCAGA
>JAIRNB010000241.1 GCA_031258265.1 Treponema sp.
AACTTCTGGGAAAGCATGGGATTGATGATCATCATCCCCGACGTAAGGCCCGAAAAGAGGATCCCCGCCGCGAAACGGCCGCGTTTCCCCTTCAAATAATTCCAGAGCCAAGCAACCTGAGACATAAAAACCTCTCGATAACCAGGGGGGGGTCCGCCGTGGAACCGGAACCGCAAAATCCCCAAGCAGCCCAATTCGCCAAAATCCGGAATTTTAGCGTAACTTTTATTAAAGCTCTTTTCACAATTATGTTACAAGCCCTGGACAATGTCTCGATAACGATACTTATATTTTTTATCCCTGCCCTTTCAAAACTGAAGTTTCGTAAGAAGCTCAACCTGTTTGTACCTATTGAGGGGGGAGCCTCCCCCCTCACTCCATAGTCCTCCCCGGCGGCCGCCGGGTCCGGTCTATTCCGTTACCCCCCTCTGCGGGGCAAGACCGGCGGCTTTCCGCCCCGCAACGCCCCGGTGACCGGCGCCGGTTGGCGGTATTTTTTACCCGGTATTTATGAATCCCCCACATTCCCCTGACAGTTATCCTGTAGTGTTTGCCATAGGAGGTCCGACGTAAAGCCTAAAAAATGGCAGGGGGCGAAGTAATTGCCCTGGTAAAGGGCGCTAAGGAAAATATGTAACACCCGCCCGGCGCACGGCAACGGTATATATCCCGGCCAAATGCAAGCCCGGCTTTAGGCGGGCGGGCGCGCCGCGGGGCCGGCTGTGGTAAACGTGCTAAAAAATGGCAGGGATGCCATTTTTTAGCCGCAAACGAAGTTTGCGCGCGCAAGGGATAGAGCGGAAATACCGGAGGCTTTACCGTAGGTAAAGCTGAGGAATTGCAGCGATAGCCCGGTTTTTGC
Organism: Treponema sp.; assembly: GCA_031258265.1. Taxonomy (GTDB): domain Bacteria; phylum Spirochaetota; class Spirochaetia; order Treponematales; family Breznakiellaceae; genus JAISFT01. Next base: position 863 of record JAIRNB010000241.1, read on the forward strand.
GGGCACGCAAAAATGCGCCCCGCTAACTATAAAAAAGCAAAGGCCGCGCCCTGCCGTGGTTTTCTATTTGAAATTCCCCGAATCTCAGCTAGAATAGACTGGTTAGAACCGGTCAAAAGAGGAGACACAATTATGAGAAGTCAATGCCAAAAAGCGAAATTTCCCGTCCGTTTTGCCTTTACCCTTCTGCTGCTGCTGTCCGCCCTGGCGGCGCTGTCCGGGCAAACCATGGACATTACGATCCTGGCTACCTCGGATGTCCATAACAACTACATGGATTATGACTATTTTACCGATACCCCGACGGAGCAGACCGGCCTGGTGCGGATCGCCACGGCGATCAAGGAGATCCGGGCCAGGGACCCCAATGTCCTTCTCTTTGACAACGGAGACCTGATCCAGGGGAATCCCGTGGGGGAATATCTGGCGGCCCTCCCCCTGGAGGAGGGGGAGCCCAGCCCTATCATGGAACTTTTTAACATCATGAAGTACGACGCCATGGTCCTGGGGAATCATGAGTTCAATTTCGGGCTTCCCTATCTGGACGCCGTTATCCGGGGGGCCAATTTTCCCGTCCTGGGGGCCAACGTGGTGACGTACTTTACCGGGGCCCCCTACTACCGGCCCTACAATATCCTGGTACGGAATTTTACCGACCGGGACGGGAACCTCCAGAGTCTTAAGATCGGTGTTCTGGGAGTCCTTACCCCCCAGATTGTTACCTGGGACGGGGCCCTGCTCAAAGGCAAGGTACGGACTCTGGACGGCTACGATGCAGCCCGCCGCTATGTGCCGGAAATAAAAGCCGCCGGGGCGGACATTGTGGTGATCCTGGCCCACACGGGAATCCAGGACTACCCCCGCAAGGGCGGGGAAGAAAATTTCGGCCATTTCCTTACGGAGATTCCCGGAGTTGACGTGGTAATAACCGGCCATGCCCACGAGAAATTCCCCGGCAGGGCCTTTGAAAGGATGCGGGGCGTGGATACCGCCAAGGGGACCATCAACGGCATCCCCGTGGTCATGCCCGGCAGTTTTGCCGACACCCTGGGGCTCGTCCGCCTGGCGCTGCGGCGGACCAGCGAGGGCTGGGAACGGATTGACGGCAGCGGCAGCCTGCTCCCGGTCTACGACAGCGCCGCCCGGAAGGCAAATTATGCGGCGGACCCTGAACTAAGATCCCTGCTGAACCCCCTCCACGAAGCGGTTCTGGAGTACATCCGCGCCCCCGTGGGGGCCTCCGGCGGGGGTGACGCCGCCGGAGGCCGCCTGACGGCGGCCCTGACCAGCTTTTTCGCGGTAATCCGGGACGACTATTCGGTGCAGATCATCAACGAGGCCCAGATCCACTATGCCCGGCAGGTCCTGGCCTCCGGCCCCTACGCCAAACTCCCCATCCTTTCCGCGGCGGCCCCCTTCAAGGCCGGAGGCCGGCAGGGGCCCCGGTACTATACCAACGTTCCCGCAGGCCCCCTGGCGATTAAGAACATCGCCGATCTCTACGTTTACCCCAATACGGTGGTGATTCTTAAACTCAGCGGCGCGGGGATCAAGGAATGGCTGGAACACAGCGCCGGCCAGTTCAACCAGTTGGACGGCGGAAACCAGGGGGAGCAGTACATCCAGAACGACGATTTCCCCACCTACCTCTACGATGTCATTGACGGAAGCGGGAACGGAGACCCAGGGGGGGAAGGGGCTTTGACCTATAAAATCGACACCACCCAGCCGGCAAAGTACAACCGGGACGGCAGCATCCAAAACCCCGGCGCGGAACGGATCAAAGAACTCCGCTATAACGGCGCGCCCATCGACCCCGCCCAGGAATTCGCCCTGGTTACCAACAACTACCGGGCCTACGGCGGCGGGAATTTCCCCGGCGGCAGCCCTGGGAACATCATCCTGGAAAGCCCCGATGAAAGCCGCCAGGTGATCCTCCGTTACATCAACGAAAAACGGGAACTAAGCCCCCGGCCCAACAACAACTGGGAACTTATCCTGCCCCAGGGTTCCGGCCCCCTGCTTTTCCTCAGTTCCCCGGAGGCCAATACCCCGGACAGTCTGCCGGCGGGCATCAGCTTTGTCCGCGCCACCGATACAGGCTTTGCCGTCTACCAGGTCCAACCTTAAAGGGCCGGAGGGGGGACACGGGGGTTTCAGCGGCCAGGCTGCCGGCCCCCCGCTTTGCTGTTTTTAAGCGGCGGCCGTCCAAAAACTGAAATTTTGGGAAAGCCCCCGGCTCTATTATAATTTTTTGGAATAGGCTGCCTTTCCGCGGAGGTGATTATGGCGGATATTTATCAAAATCGCTGGGAAAAGGCCCGCAGGGCTATGGCGGAGGCGGGGATAGGCTCCCTGCTTTTGGTCCCCACCACCGATATGCGGTACATGACCGGTTTCCGGGGGCATATCTCCGACCGGCTTATCTGTCTGCTGCTCACCATGGACAGCGCCTTTGTTATTGTGCCCGGCTTTGAGAAGGCCCGGCTTAACAGGGAACTTACCGGCAAGGCCGAAGTGATCAGCTTTAGTGATGGGGATGATCCCTACAAAATATTGGCGAATTTACTGCGGGAAAAAGGGGGCCGCGCTGCGGCGGTGGACAACCGCATCTGGGGCGGAAATCTGTTGGAACTGCAGGAACGGCTTCCCAAACACCGCTGGGTGAATGCCGGAACTGTTATCACCCCCCTGCGGATGCAAAAAGACGAGGAGGAGTACCGCCTGATTCGGGAGGCCCAGCGCCTGGCCGGTGTGGGACTGGCGGAACTCTACCAATGGGGCCTAAAAGGGCGCACCGAAAAGGATGTGGCGGCCAAGCTCACCGAATTTCTCACCGGGGCGGGGCTTGCAAAGTCCTCCTGGGGGCCGATTGTGGCGTCCGGGCCCGATAGCGCCGTACCCCACTGGACCGCGGGGGACCGGATTATCCAAAAAGGGGATGCCGTGGTGATAGACTTCGGCGGTGAATATGGCGGCTACCAGGCGGACATGACCAGAACCCCGATAGTGGGTAAAGCCACGGATGAGTTCCGGCGGGTATACGAGGTGGTGTTCCGGGCCAACGAAGCGGCCTTTCACGCGGTAAAGCGGGGCGTTCCCTGCGAGGCCGTAGACCAGGCCGCCCGGGCGGTAATCACCCAGGCAGGATACGGCGTGTATTTTACCCACCGGCTGGGCCACGGCCTGGGTTTAGACGAACATGAAGACCCCTACATGGTAGAGGGGAACAAGCTCCCCCTGGAACCGGGGATGGTATTTTCCGATGAGCCCGGCGTGTACATGGACGGTAAATTCGGTATCCGCACGGAAGACATCCTTATCCTTAAAGAGGACGGCCCCGAACGGCTCACGGACTTCAGCCATGACCTGGTGGAGATCGACTAACGAAAAAACAGCGGCCCTTTCACCATTAAAGTTGTTCAAAAACTGAAGTTTTTGAACAACAACCGCTTAAAAATTAAAAAAAAGGAGTAACAAAACATGAGTATCAAACTATTTTGGGAAGATACCTACCGGGCACAAAACGAGGCAGTGGTAACATCTATAGACGGGGACGTGGTGACGGTAGATAAGACCGTGGCTTTCGCCTACCCCGGCGGACAGGTCTTTGACACGGGGACTCTCGGCGGCTTTCCTATTCTAAATGCCCGGTACGAAAACCGGGAGTTGTACTATACCCTTCCGGCAGGCCACACCCTGAACAAGGGAGATGCCGTGACGGTGATTATTGATTGGGACCGCCGCTACGCCTTAATGAAGCTGCACTTTGTGACGGAGTTACTTTTAGTGGTACTGGGCAAGAACTATGGACGCCATAAGATTACCCAGGCGGATATATTGCCCGATAAGGCGATAGTGGGTTTTGACTGGAACATTGATATTGCCGGGACTTTTCCAACTCTGAATGAGGAGCTTAAAAAGCTCATCGCCGATGATATTCCCATCATAAGCGCCTACCAAGACAGGGAGAACGAAAAACGCTACTGGGAGATACCGGGTTTGGCAAAGGTACCCTGTGGCGGCACTCACCTCAAGCGTACTGGCGAGATTGGTCCCTTCGTTCTGAAAAAAATTCCCGCAGAAAAAGGAAAAGCCGCCCTGGAGATTGAACTTACCCCCGGTAATGGGTAGATATTGAAACAAGCTCAGTTACTCATATTAATCCTCCCGGAAAGCCGCGCCTACCGGCCGTGACTCTAAAAATCGGAATCCCTTAAAAACCACTTGTTTCCCCTTCCCCTTCTCTTTTTCCTTGACATCCATAATTATTATATATACGATAGGATTACTAGGAATTATTCCTGGATAATTTTGTGCTGATCAGTATGATCGCAAGGAGACTCATTATGAAAAAAAGCGCCGCGCTTATCATTCTGGGACTGGGAATCGCCTTTACCTCATGCTCCAAGCCCGCCGCGCAAACCACCGGGGATGCCACAGCGGCGGAAAAACACCTGATCGTGGCGGTCAACCCGGACTTTGAAACCTTTGATCCCGCCCTGGCCTACGAACCGTTCAGCGCCTGGGTGCTGGGTACGGTCTACGATACCTTATACAAATACAAAAACGACATTAGGCATTACGAACCGCAGCTCGCCGAAAGCTATACGGTTTCCCCTGACGGGCTAACGTACACTTATACCCTTAGGAAGGATGTCACCTTCAACACCGGCAGACCCCTTACTTCGGCAGATTTACTCTGGAGCAACCAGCGGGCCCTTAACATGAAGGGAAACGCCACGTTTAACGCCCGGGGTATCGCAGGTATCGAAGCCCCCGATGATTACACCATTGTCTATCACCTGAAGGAAGCGGACCCTACCTTCCACATTAAATTGGCCAGCAACCTCTTCGCCCCCCTGGACCGGCAGGCGGCCGAAGAACACGGAGCGACCAACGCGGAAAATGCCGATACCACGGACAGCGCCAAGGTGTGGCTGGATAATAATTCCATTGGTACCGGGCCCTACCAAATCGCCTCGTATACCCCCAAGGTAGATTTGGTGATGGAGCGGAACCCCAATTACTGGGGCACGAAGCCCTACTATGACAAGATCACCCTCAAGTCCGTAACAGATTCTAATTCCCAGGCCATGATGCTCCGGGCCGGTGATGTGGACATTGCCTTTAACCTGTCGCCGGAGCAAATCCGGGAACTCCAGGGGATCAATGGAATCAGCATCATGGACGCCCCTTCCCTGCGATTCAGCTTCCTCCTGATGAACCGGGACCCGGCGGTGGGCGGCCCTGTAGCCAATCCCACCGTACAGAAGGCTATCCACCTGGCCCTGGATTACAAGGGTCTACAGACCATCGCCGGCGGTGGTGTTGTAACACCCCAGGGACCTTTCTCCCTTGGGCTTACCGGCTCTTTCCCCCCGGCGGATGTAAGCGGTTATCCTAAACTTGCGGAAGCTAAGGCTCTCATGGCCCAGGCGGGCTACGCGGAAGGCTTTAGTTCCAAATTTTATGTACCCGTTACGAATATCCAGGGAGTAGACTTTGTTATCCTGGCCCAAAAGATACAGAACGATCTGGCCGCTATTGGTATTACCACCGAACTGGTGCCGGAAAATGTCACGATTTCCTTGGAAAGCTACCGGAATGGTAAGCAGCCCCTGGGGCTGTGGCATTGGGGACCGGATTACAACGATAACATTAGTAACTTGGCCTTTTTACCGGGAAATACCGTGGCGCTGCGGGCGGGCTGGAAGGCGGAGGCGAATTCGGCCTTGGCGGACCTGGGGAGAAATACGGCCCTGGAGATCGATGAGGCTAAACGGATTGAGTATCTACGGCAGATACAGGAACAACTGCTTGAGGATTCTCCCTTTGCGGTGATTTTACAACACGCCAGCCAGTACGCTATTCGGACGGGACTTACCGGCGCAGATTTCGGTATCAATCGGCTGGACTTTACCCGTTTGGCCGAATGAAATGAATAAATAGGATATGGGAAGCGAAAAACACCATGCTGCACTACCTCATCAGAAGGTTCTTTCTTCTCTGTTTTTTGATGGCAGGGATCTCCCTGGTGGTTTTTCTCCTTTCCCATGCCGTACCCAGCGACCCGGTGGTAGCAAATTTAAGCGAGCGTAATCTTGACGACGCGGAAATGGTAGCTGCCTTCCGGGCTAAATGGGGCCTGGATCAGCCCCTTTATAAGCAGTACCTCCGCTATCTCAAAAACTTGCTTCACGGTGACCTGGGAATCTCTATCCGAACCCAGCGTCCGGTGCTGGAGGATCTGATTCGGTATTTTCCGGCTACAGTAGAACTTGCCTTATTTGGGATGTTTTTCGCCGTATTCTTTGGAATGATCTTTGGAGTAATTTCCGCGGTAAAACGGGGCAGCCTGACGGAACAGGTCCTGCGGGGAATGTCAATTTTCGGAGTATCGGTTCCGTCTTACTGGCTTGCCCTAATCCTCCTCTATGTTTTCTATCTCACCCTGGGTATCGCCCCCGGTCCGGGGCGCATCTCTACCCGGATTACCGCCCCAGACCACATTACAGGTTTCTTCCTCCTCGATTCCCTGCTCCAGGGTAAGGGCCGGCTCTTCGCCGACTCCCTTCGCCACCTGATATTGCCGGGGATGTGTCTGGGGATGTTTACCACGGGACTCATCTCCCGAACCACCCGGTCCAGCCTGCTTGAGACATTCGGTCAGGACTATATTCGTACCGCGCAGGCCAAGGGGTTAAGCCGGCAGAGGATCCTTGTTAAACACGCCCTGGGTAATGCCCTGCTTCCGGTGGTGACAATTATCGGCATGGGATTCAGCAACCTGCTGAGCGGTATGGTACTGGTGGAAACAATTTTTGCCTGGCCAGGCATAGGCCAGTATGCGTTTCAATCTGCCCAGAACCTGGACTTCCCCGCCATCGTGGGGGTGTCCCTCCTTATCGCCCTGAATCATGTGGTTATTAATTTAGCGATCGATCTTCTTTACGGCGTTTTAGACCCCCGTGTGCGGTACCGCTGATGGCGCATCTCATCCGCTTGTTTGGCGCAGTAATGCGTAAACTGCGAAAAACCTTTGCAGAACGGAGAAAGAGTCCCGGGCGTAATAACCGCCTCTTTACCCTGGGTATCGCCGTATGCGCCCTGTGGGTATTGGTCGCCCTTCTGGCGCCGGCCATTATTCCCTATGATCCCTTGGCCCAAGCCCTGGACGAGCGTTTTTCGCCGCCTAACATCAGGCACCTCTGTGGAACCGACAGCCTGGGCCGGGACATTTTCAGCCGGCTTCTCATCGGGTCCCGGGTGTCCATTGGCTGCGGCCTGCTTACCATCGTATTTGCGGCCCTTGTGGGAGTAATCTACGGCGGCATTGCCGGTTACCTGGGGGGCGCCATAGATGAAGTGATGATGCGCCTGGCCGAACTGGTACAGGCTTTCCCTACCATCATTTTAGCTATGGTAATAAGTTCCGCCCTGGGACCCAGCCTGTTCCACACCCTGCTGGCAATGATCATTGTATGGTGGCCCAACTTCGCCCGGCTGATGCGAAGCTCGGTAATTCAGATTCGCAGCGGCGAATATATCGAGGCGGCCCGGTCCCTGGGTTCATCCGGCCTGCGTATCTTTTTCCATGACATACTGCCCAATAGCATTGGTTCTGTTGTGGTGATGGCAACGGTGGACTTCGGCAGCGCCATACTGCTCTTTTCCGGCCTCAGTTTTCTGGGACTTGGTTCTCCGCCCCCGGCGCCGGAATGGGGCGCCATGGTCTCCGACGGCGCCGCTTACCTCTCGTACTGGTGGATTGGTACATTCCCCGGTCTGGGGATTCTCACCCTGTCTATGGGCGCAAATTTCATCGGTGACGGTATGCGCGATCTCCTGGACCCCCGGCTGCGAAGAGAAGTGAAGTAGGAGCCGCTAAGAACCGAAATTTGCCGGGGTTTCAGGGAATTAGAGTCTGCCCGGATAATGGCAGGCCGCATAATGGCTGTCTATTGTATTGCCTGCATGGCCGCCCCCGGACAAAGAAAGCTTTTCCAGTTTTGGTTCCTCGGTTTTACACAAGCTATCGCAATAGGGGCAGCGGTTATGGAAACGGCAGCCGGAGGGCGGATCGATGGGAGACGGCACATCACCCATAAGAACGATGCGGTCCATGCCGGTCCCCGGTATGGCGGAAAGCAGGGCCCTGGTATAAAAATGGGCCGGCCTTTTGAAAATATCGTCGTGGGTTCCAATTTCTACGAGTTTTCCCAGGTACATTACCCCTACCCAGTTACTCACATGGTGTACCACGCTCAGGTTGTGGGATATAAAGAGGTAGGTAAGGGAAAATTCCTTCTGCAAATCGGCAAGAAGGTTGATTACCTGGGCCTGGATAGACACGTCCAGGGAGGAAACCGCCTCATCGCAGACGATAAGGCTGGGCTGTAAAGCCAGGGCCCGGGCGATGCCCACCCGCTGCTTTTGTCCGCCGGAAAGCTCATGGGGATAGCGGGAGAGGTGATAATCCGAAAGACCCACTTTCCCGACAAGGTATTTCATCCGATCGATACGTCCCTGTTTTGTACCGATATGGTGGACGCGCAGGGGTTCAAGAAGTATGTTGGCGATAGTTTGCCGGGGATTCATAGAAGCGCCGGAATCTTGGAAGATGAACTGCATTTTTTTCCGGTATTCCTTCATCTTTTTCCTGCCAAGGGCCGCCAGGTCCTTACCCTCAAAGAACACTTTCCCTTCACTTAACGGAAGCAGAGCGACAAGAGCCCGCCCCAGGGTACTTTTACCACAGCCACTCTCTCCCACCAGCCCAAAGGTCTGTCCACGGTGAATATCCAGATCCACCCCGTCAACAGCCTTCACATAGCGCCGTGTAAGGTTCAGGCTATTTTCCCGTAGAGGGAAATATTTCCGCGCTCCCCGGACCTGTACCAGGGTTTCGTTATTCCGGCCGCCGGATTCCATCACCGGTCCCGTTCCCGCCAAAAATGGCAGCGTACCTGCCTGTTTCCCTCCGCGTCGGCGAGTTCCGGTAATTCTCTATGACACCGTTCCCGGGCATATTCACAGCGGGGAGCAAAGGCACAGCCGGAGGGCAGTTTGAAGGGGTCAGGGACAGTTCCCTTAATGGCGAACAGCCGTTCCTGTTTCCGTTCAATCGTGGGGACGGAGTGAAGCAGCGCCTCAGAGTAGGGGTGCAGGGGCTTACGGAAGAGTTCTTCCACTTCCGCGGTTTCCACAATTTGTCCGGCGTACATCACCGCCATGCGATCGCATATTTCCCGGACAATTCCCATATCGTGGGTGATAAGTAATATCGCCGCGCCGGTTTCCTTCCGCAGCCTTTTCATCAGTTCAAGAATCTGCGCCTGAATGGTCACGTCCAGGGCGGTGGTAGGTTCATCGGCGATAAGCAGTTTGGGCCCGCAGGCCAAAGCCATGGCAATCATCACCCTCTGCCTCATTCCGCCGGAAAGCTGATGGGGATAGTCTTTGAGCCGCTGCCGCGAGGCGGCGATTCCGGTTCTGGTCATCAATTCCAGGGCCCGTTCTTCCGCCTGTTTTTTACCCATCCCTTTATGGAGCATCAGGGGTTCCATAATTTGGACCCCGCAGGTATGAATGGGATTGAGGGAGGTCATAGGCTCCTGGAAGATCATGGCAATCTCGTTACCCCGCAGGCGGCGAACCTCAGATTCGCTCAACCTGAATATATCCCTGCCCTCAAACTCAATGCTGCCGGCCACCGTTGCGGACGAAGTCTGTACCAGGCGCATCACGGCGAGGGAGGTAACGGTCTTACCGCTGCCGCTTTCACCCACAAGGCCCAGGCTTTCCCCCTGTTCCAGGGAAAGGGAAAGATCCCGTACCGCCCGGAGCCGCCCCTCCTGGGTGGTAAACCCTACGCTTAAATTCTTAATATGCAGGAGTTCATTGGTTCCCATATTCTATATTCCTATATAACATATAGGAATTATAAGTTATAAAGCGTTTGTGTCAATATGGCCCTTGTGTCCCGCCCTGCCCCGGTTAAAACCGGGGCGCATTTTTCAATTTGGGGGCATACGGAGGCGCTATGCGAAGCCACATTGGTTAAATATACAACCTGTAATCCTATTCCTGGAGTTTTGCAAAGCAAAACTCCCAAGCTCAAACCGCAAGGCGGTTTGAGCCGCGCGCGCGCACTGCCCCGGCTAAAGCTGGGGCGCACTATCCAATTTGGGGGCATACGGTGGCGCTATGCGTAGCCACATTGGTTAAATTAACAAGCTACGCTTGCTTTTACTGCGCAAGGGATAGAGCGGAAATACCGGAAGCCCGCCAGAGGCGGGCTGAGGAATTGCAGCGATAGCCCGGTTTTTTGCGGCAGCAAAAAATGCGCCCAAGCTAAGAATTACCGCCCATGGTTTAGCAAGATATTAACCCCGGAGATGTAAATATGCTATAATTTCTTTGGAATTTTATGGGTAAGCTTCGATATGCTCGGTGTTTTCTGGGGATGCTGGTGTTTTTGGGTCCTGTTTTCCTCCTGGGGGCCCGGGATATTAGCATTACTATCCTGGATGGGGACCTCGGAATTCCCCTGGAGGGGGCGGAGCTTCGGTCCTTTGACGGGAATTCTTACCGGGGCGATGAGGAGGGGAAGCTTACCCTTAGTGTCCCCGAAGACCGGCCGGTGGTGGTCCGGGCCACCTATCCCGGTTATGCCCCGGGGAGGCTTGTTATTGAGCCGGGAAAGGATGAGTTTACCCTGGAGCTTTTCCTTAGCGGGGCCCTGGAAGCCAGGGAACTGGTTCTGGAGGAGAGCGCCCTGGGAGAATCCGGGGGCAGGGCGGGCCGCAGCGTTGCCCTGGCGGAGGAGGAAATCCGCCGGACCGGGGAAATCGGCGTTATTGAAGATGTGATGACATCGATCAAGCTGCTCCCCGGGGTGGGTTATTCGGGGCTTTTCAACGCCCTGCCCAGCATCCGGGGGGGCCAGCCGGGGGACCTGATGGCCGCCATGGACGGCTTCTACATCGAGAATCCCTACCACTGGGGCGGGGGTTTTTCCATTTTTGATCCAAAAATGGTTCAACGGGCCGAACTTTCCCACGGTGTTTTTTCCACCCGCTACGGCCACACTATTTCGGGGCTTCTGGATATTACCGTAAAAAAGCCTTCCCCCCAGGAAATGGAATATGAGCTGGGTCTTTCCACCAATGTGGCCAACGCCGGCTTTTCTTTTCCCATTGGGGGCAGGGGTGGGGTGATGCTCATGGGGAGGCTGACCTACTACGATCCCGTGGTTTGGGCTTTCCAGGGGATCTCCAGGGCCTCGGATGCGGCGCTTTTGAAGCCGGTGGAGGCGATCTCCACCGCCCCCTATATCCGCAGTACCGCCCTAAACGCCAACTACCGCTTCACCGACAGCCTGGAAATGGGTTTTACCGGTTTTTTTGGCGCCGACGGGGCGGCGGCGGACTATAAAGACGATGGGAACAGTCCCTGGACCAGGGGCTATAGCGATGTTCAAATTGCGGGGAGCTGGGTAAATTACCAGGGCTTTGGCCTGGCGGCCCTTACGTTTAACCCCCGGAACGACATGGTTCTAAAGGC
>JAIRNB010000162.1 GCA_031258265.1 Treponema sp.
GCCGTTGATATACGGGCCATGGTACGGAACCGGATAAACCGGATGGATATGCTCCGGGTGGAAAAGATCATCCTGGATGTCATGGCAAACCAGCTTAAATGGATAGATGTCTTTGGCGCCATCCTGGGTTTTCTTATCGGCCTGTTCCAGGCCCTCTTCGGCTGGCTTATGCGGGGCTGACGGGAACTGAACCGGAAAGCGGGAAACGGGAGTTGGACCCGCGACATCGACCTTGGCAAGGTCGCGCTCTACCACTGAGCTATTCCCGCACGAGCCGTAAAACGGCGCTTCGCAGGCCCTGGCGGACCCACTTTGATAACCATATAGACAATGAAAAAATTTGTCAAGGGCAGATTTTGGCGCGTTGACATGGGACATTACGGCGGTCGTACCGAAGATTGTTGAATCCGCCGGGATTCCGGGCCTTCTACGGCCATAGGGTGGTTGGCGGCTTAAAAGCCCCGAATGTCCTCAAGGGAGATGTATGTAAGGTCCTTCCTCAGCCGTCCGCCGCAGATCAGCGCCTCTTCCCCGCCGGGGTCTCCCAGCGAGGAGGCCACCCCGTCGGCTTCGGAAAAATCCTCATGCCGGGTGTAATAGCTTTTGGTTATCAGGCACCGCATCCCGGCAGCCTTTGCCGCCAGGAGGCCGTTCCGGCTGTCTTCGATTACGCAGCAGCAGGCAGGGTCCAGGCCGTACTTGTTTTTTGCCAACAAGTAGATGTCCGGGGCCGGTTTTTTCTTTGCCACCACATCCCCGCAGAAAAGTTCCGTGAACCAGGAAAATACCTGTTCACCGTAGTTTTTCTTTAACAGGGCTTCCACACTCTCCCTGTGGGATGTGGAACAGACAAACAACAATATTCCCGCCCCATGGGCTTCCTCCACTATCCTGGCAATGCCCGGACGGGGAGGCATGTCCCCCCGGTTTACCATTTCCTTGAAAATGGCGGTTTTTTCCACATAGATTTTCTGAATAAGTTCCGTTCCGAATTTATCATCAGGAAATTTGGCGCGGTCCTTTTCAAAATAATATTTGAGCCGTTCCTTGCCGCCGGAAATAAGCACCAGTTCCCCGTACTCATCGGCCTGCCATTGGGCGTCAATTCCCAGGGATTTCATGGCCCGGTTATAGGCAACGCGGTGTCCGTCCCGTTCCGTTTCCGCCAGAACACCGTCACAATCAAAAAGCAGGGCCCGTAGATTCATAGAATTCCCCTTACATCAGACAAGAAAGTTCCGGGACCGGCTTTACCCGGAACAGCCGCTTAGCGCGGCGGCTTAAAGCGGAGAATATGCTCCGCCACAACTTTCCGAACCGAAGTTTCCGCCGCGTCGTTCAGTTTTATGGGGTTATACTCGTCCCGGTGGTCCTCCCAGTAGCCCCGCAGACCGTCGATATAGGCGTATTTAAGGGCGGTTGATACATTGATCTTGGAAGCCCCGCCCCGGATAAGGGCATGGAACTGTTCAGCCGTAAGGCCCGTTCCGCCGTGTACTACTATAGGAACGGCGGTACTGCCGGACAGACGCTTTACCAGATCATAATTAAGATTCACCGCCTTTTTGTAGAGTCCGTGGGCCGTCCCGATGGCGGGGGCAAAGGCGTCCACATCCGTACCGTCAATGAATTTTATCGAATCTTCGTAACCGGCAAGCTGCTGTTCATCGGCGGCAATTTCTTCTTCAACTCCCTTTATTATTCCCAGTTCCCCTTCCACGCCGGCGCCCCGGTTTTTCGCGTATTTTTTTATTTCGGCGGTGATCCTGATATTTTCCTCCAGCGGTTTGGCGGACATATCGATCATCACCGAATCCCAGCCGGCGTCCACACATTTTTTCGCCAGTTCAGGGTCCGTACAGTGATCAAGATGAAAGAGAACCGGAACCCGCGCCCCTCTCCGCAGGAGGTCCATCATGGCAAAAAGTTCATCCACCCCGAATTTTTTTACCGTCCCCACCGATGTCTGGATCAGGATAGGGACGGCCGTTTCATTCGCCGCGGCAATCGCCGCCCGGCAGCTTAAATAACAGGTAATATTAAAAGCCCCCACAGCGTAACCTTCGGAACGGGCCTCTCGCAGCAGCTCTTTAAGACCGGGCCTTTCGTTATTCATCATCATTTTCTCCATGGTGGCTGGTTTCAAAACTTCTGTTTTGAAACCAGCCTGAGGGTAAATTGGACTTAATCAGCGGTTTTTGTTATTTTACGGGTTTTTTTATGCTTTGATAGCCCCAATCAACACACCTTTTACGAAATACCTTTGCAGGAATGGAAACACGCACATCACCGGCAGCATAACCACAATAACGCAGGCCATTTTCATGCCGTCCACAAAATCGTCCCGAATCACCGCGGAGGAAACCGCCATGTTATCCGTTACCCTGGTTTCCAAAACTATGGAACGGAGGATAAGCTGTAAAGGCACCAGATTGTTTTTCCGGATAAAGATCATGGCGTTGTACCATTCGTTCCACCGGTCAACGCTGTAGAAAAGGATAATGGTGGCAATGATGGGCATGGACAGGGGAAGGATAAGCTGGAAGAGAATCCGCCATTCGCTGGCGCCGTCCAGTTTTGCCGATTCCATAAGGGATTCGGGGATAGTCGTGAAGTAGCTGCGCATGATGATCATATAAAAGCTGTTTATCCCATAGGCAAAAACCACGCTCCAGATAGTATTTGTCAGCTTGAGTTCCCGCATGAGCAGGTACATAGGGACAATACCACCGTTAAAGAGCATGGTAAAAATAATGCCGTAAAATATGATCTTTTTTCCGGGAAAGCTGGGACGGGTAAGGCCGTAGGCTACGCTAATGGTAAGGAACATATTTACCGGCACTCCCACCAGAAGAAAGATCAAAGTGGTCCGGTAGCCTATCCAAATTCTGCCGTCCGCGAACAGGCGCTCGTAGTTCTTGATGATAGGTCTTTTGGGAACCAGGAGGAGGGCGGTATCCAGGTATTCCTTGTGGGAGGAAAAGGAGATAGCCACCACATTGATAAAGGGAACAATGATGATGAAGGCAAAGATCGTAAGAACTGCAAGCAGTACCAGATCAAGAAGTTCAAAACGGTTCTTAACATTCCTCAGTTTTCTAATGTTTGCCATTTTCCTTTCCTTGTTAGTTCAATCCAGTTCAGTTCCCCGGCGGCTTTAACCAAAAAGTCCCGATCCGCTTACCAGCCGGGTAACTCTGTCGGCGGTAATCAGCAATATACAGTTGATCACCGAACGAACCAGGGCTACCGCGGTAGAAAAAGAGAAGTCCGAGGCGGATCTGAAGGTAACCCGGTAAATATACATATCCAGACTTTCAGCGGCCCGGAACGTGGCGGCGTTACTGATGTTAAAGAGCTGATCAAAACCCGCGCTCATGACATAACCGATAGCCAAAACCAGCATTACAATGATAGTGGCCTTTATTCCCGGAAAAGAAATATGGATTATCCTTTGGAAGCGGGAGGCCCCGTCTATTTCCGCCGCCTCGTACTGTTCCGTATCTATACCGGCCAAGGCCGCAAGGTAGATAATAGCGCTCCAACCGGAAGACTTCCAAATTTCGGTTATATAAACCAACGGGAGAAACGCGGGGATCGAACCGAGAAAGTTGACCGGGTCCCCTCCGGCCATCTTAATAATGGCGTTTACCATTCCATTCTGATTAAGGGTATTGTTAAGGATACTGGCCACGATTACCCAGGAAAGAAAGTTGGGAAAGGTGTAGATTGTCTGGAGAATTTTTTTATACCGGCCTACCCTTAATTCGTTAATTGCCAGGGCCAGGATAATAGGAATGGGAAATGTAAAAACCAGGCGGCCAAGATTTATCTGGAGAGTCCGGAGAATAGATTCGGTAAAAGCCTGGTCCCGCAGAACATAGACATAGTTAAGAAGCCCGACCCAGGGACTGCGAAAAATTCCTAAATTCGCCTTAAAGGTTTTGAAAGCCAGGGTAAGGCCGTAGAGGGGCATGTAGGCAAAAATAATATACCAGGCAACTCCGGGCAGGAGTACCAGGTACACTTCTTTATTTTTAAGAATTCTCATTAAAAGAGAATCCCCGGCTTTTTTACTTAATGTCGTAATTCCAGAGCCCGCCATGTATGTCTCCTGGAGTGGGATGTAAAAAAGCGGGGGTTTCCCCCCGCTTGGGAAATTACCTCTTGGCGTTCAGCTCATTCAGAACCGGCTGGAAGAGGGGCCGCTGCCGTTCAACCCAGGCCCGCCATTTTACTTCCACATCCGCCTCGCTGGTGGCGCTGGTGATGATGTTGGAGAATTCCGGGGAAAGATCGGTGGGTACCCTCCGAAGGCTGGGGGAATCGTGGGTGTAAACCACCCAGTCCGTGGGGGTAAAGGTATCCAGGGTGGAATGGTCTCCCCGTTCCTTATAGGTAAGCTTGGAGTAATCCCGCCACACCTTGGGGGTACTGGGAACATCGAAACTAAAATCATCGGCCAATTTTGCTACGGCGATGACATAGCCCATTCCAGGGTATTTCCCGGTGGAACCGGCCAGCCGCTGGTCCGGGGACAGGAGGCTTGCATAGGAACCGTCAGCGTTTTGCCTCCAGTCAACCCCTTCAAAACCCGCCTGGGAGAAAAGGTATCCCGCGTCTGAACACTGGAAATCCATCATATCCATATAGCGGTTAAACTTTTCATCGCTGATATTAGGGTTGAAGATGATACAGCCCCAGAAGTTGATCAGGTCTTCCTGGTGGAAATAGCCGTCTTCCCCCACCACGGTGGCAAAACCGATAGCTTTTTCAGGGTCAAGTCCCAGGGAATCCGTCATGTTGCTGGCCGCGGTATACATGTGCCCCGTTGTACCTTCCCCAAAATACCCGCCGGAGAAACCGCCGACCCGGTACTGATCGTAGTCTTCCAGATCCTTCAGGGTATAGAAATCGGGGTTAAGGAGGCCCGCTTTCCAGGCCCGGTACCACATCTTCATGGGGGGGAGCACTTCCTCGGATGCCGGTCCCCATGCGTAGTTCCCTGTTCTCTTATCTTTATAGAAAGTACGGAAATGGGCAAAGTTACTTTGAACAAAGAAACGCCAGGCCCATTCCGCCCTGGAACTGATCGGTAAAAGCCGGGAACCTACTTTGCCGGGGTCCCGTTCTTTGATAAGCCGCGCGTATTCCAGTATTTCGCTGGGTTTGTAAATGGTCTTTACGGGGAATCCCACCGCCTGGGCCCAGTCCTTCCTAATGAAGAATCCGATATGATCCGGCAGCGGATCGTGGGGAATGTTGTTGTCGAACCGGGAGCGGGGCATGAAGTAAACACCACCGAAGGTTTTTTCCATTTGGGGACCCAGGCTGGTCCGGCCGAAAACCCTGGCCATGTTGGGCCACCGCTGTTTCCAGTTGTCCGGGAATTTCTTGATAAGGCCCTGGTCCACAAACCCGGCCATATCGGCGTGGATATAGTTAAAAACCGCCACGTCCGGCATGTCGCCTGAGTTAATCCAGATCCTTAAATTTTCCGCCCAGTTGTCAAAGGTAAGGCTGGTAACATCTATCGTGTAGTTAAAGGCATCGGACCACCATTTTACATAGGGGTCCCCACTGGTATAATTGTACCCTTCAATAGTCTGTACTGTAGCCATAGTGAAATTCACCTTTCTGGAAAGGTCCCCTGTAGGCTTCCAGCCGCCGGGGAACTCTTTAACAGGGGTAGCCCCCCCCCCGGGACTCCCGCTTTGTCCTCCCCTGGCATGAACAACGGAAGCCAGGATACAGAAGGCCGCCACAACGCATAATAACTTTTTCATAGGTCCTCCTCTCGATCTGCATTGTAAGATATAAGCCGGAA
>JAIRNB010000193.1 GCA_031258265.1 Treponema sp.
GGTTACTCCTATGTTTTGTGTCAAGGAAAATTCTTGATTTTTCCCTGGCTGCTCCTGGTCCAAGAATTACGCTGTTAATGCCTGTTGGGCCAGTTCTTTCGCCGAAATCGGTTTATTGCCGGAAAAATGCCGTACCTCATAGTCTGTCCCCTGCCTCAGCAGGGTCCATAATAATTCCCCTAACCGCCGCGCTATCGCCACTATCGCTTTCTTCTTCCCGATCCCCTTCTCCTTCGTCATATACTCATACCGCTCTTTCAACGTCCCCCCGCTCTTCGTCCGTATCAGCGCCCATGCTGCCTGTACCAGCAACGCCCGCAGATACCCATTCCCCGCTTTCGTTATTCCCCCGTACCTCACCAGGGTTCCTGATATATCAACCCGAGGCGCCAGCCCCAGATAATTGCTGACCTGTGCCGCATTCTCAAACCGGCTCCCGTCTCCCACATATGCCACGTATGCAAGAGATACCACCGGTCCAACCCCCGGTACTCTTTGCAGCCGCTCTATCTCCCGGTCTCCTTCCCGTTCTTTCGCCATCTGCCCGTCCAGCCGCACCATCCGTTCTTCGGCCAGATCGATTGCTTTGAGCGCCCAGGCCGCCTCTTCCCGTTCCTGCCCGCCCAGCAGCTTCACTACTGTTTCCCGGCTTTCCTTTTCCGCCAGGTCTTTCTTGTTAACCGTTGTTATCCCCTGGTGTACAAACAGTCCATGCAACAGGTTAACCATCTGAACCCGCAGCTTCACCGCCCGTTTGTGGCTTTGAATGAGCTTCCGCCGCCTCATCTCCTCTTCGCTTGGCAACGGTACCAGCGGCAACTGCCCTTCCCGAAACTGCTCCAGTATCCGTGCTAATTTCAGCGCGTCTTCCTTGTCCGTCTTTTTCATCGACCCATAGATCAATGCCAGCTTTCCCGCGTTCAACACCGCCACCTCGCATCCTACCCGCTCCATGATTTCCTTTGCCATCATGAACGCCAGGTTCCCCGCTTCCAGCGCTACCTTGTCGCCCTTCTCCAGCTTCCGGTACAATGTCGCTCGTCCCTCGCTGTCCGTCCTCCCGTTGCTGTGGCTTACCTTTCCGGCCTTCCCTATCACCGCCATCGTATAGGTCCGTTTCCCCAGATCGATTCCTACATACCGCCGTTTCTCACTTTTCATCCTTCCGCTCCTTACGATAAAATAAGGACCAGGAGCTATTATCGGGCGTGGTGCACCGTACTCCTATTCGCGGTCTGCCGGCTTGGCTGGCAGCCGCATCTTGTTTTACGGTGGCCGGTTTGAATTAATCTGAGCACCGAGGTTCCCTCGGGTTTCCCCTTGTTTCCTCACATAACTGATCAACCTGCCACCGGCTCTCTGGCCCCGTCAGGTCAGAATACCACTTGTTTCCGATAATTCAAATCATAGCATCTGAGCAAATGCGGCCAAGCTTTAGCTGGGTGTGCACAGGGCGCGTGTACAAACACTCCCATTGCGGGCCCTCCGCCCATCTGGTAGTGTCAAACCATGCTTGCCCGTATCGAACCCCACCGGTTCTCCGGCGAGGTCCATGTCCCCGCGTCTAAATCCCATACGATCAGGCGGCTCCTCATTGCCGCCATGGCGGAGGGGGTTTCGGAGATCGAATACCCCCTGGATTCTCTTGATACCCGGTCCTGCCTTGCCGCCTGCCGCGCCCTGGGGGCCCAAATCACCGAACACCGCGCCGCAGACCCCTCCTGTCCTAACCCCCCGGACGCGGCGGGGAACAAACTGGTCCGCTGGACGATTCTGCGGGGCCGGGGCCTCATGTCTCCGGGCGCTGCCCCCATTAACATTGACGTGGGGAACTCAGGCACTACCCTTTTTCTAGCCCTGGCCCTGGCCGGTCTTTCGCCGGTCCCCGTACATTTTGACGGGGACAGCCAAATCCGCCGCCGCAGCGCCGCCCCCCTGCTTGCCGCCCTGGACAGCCTGGGGGTACAGACAGAATCCCAGGGGGGCTGCGCCCCCATCAGCGTCCGGGGCCCCTGGAAGGGGGGCAGGGTTTCCCTCGAATGTCCCACCAGCCAGTATCTGTCCGCCCTGCTTATGGCCGCCCCCCTGGCCCCCGGGGGAGTTCTCACGGAACTAGACATCAACCTCCTCAATGAGCGGCCCTATGTGGAAATGACCCTCGCCTACCTTGAAGCTCAGGGAATCCGCTGTGAAAAAAAGAAAGACCTCTCCTGGTTTCGCATCCCCGGGGGCCAGACCTATAAGCCCATAGGGGGTCCCGTGCCGGCGGACTTTTCCTCCGCCGCTTTCCCCGCCGCGGCGGCGGCTGTCTCCGGCGGCCCTGTAAAACTTCTGGGGCTGGACTCCGCTGACGCCCAGGGGGATAAGGCTTTTTTCGACATCCTTGCCGCCATGGGCTGCCGTATCCGCTGGGGGGAAGACCCTGCAACGGCCTCCACCGCCGCGGCGCCGGCCTTGTGGGTGGAACGGACCGGCCCCCTGCGGGGCGGCGAATTTGATCTAAACGACACCCCCGATCTGCTCCCCGCCTGCGCCGTGACGGCGGCCTTCGCCAGGGGAGATACCGCCCTGATCAACGTGGCCCATGCCCGGATCAAGGAGACGGACCGCATCGCCGTCATGGCGGCGGAACTTGGAAAGCTGGGCGTCAACGTTACCGAGCGGCCCGACGGACTCATCATCCACGGGGCCGCCGCCATTCCCCGGGGCGGGAGGATCGACGGCTGTGGGGATCACCGTATCGTCATGGCCTTTGCCGCCGCCGCCCTGGGGGCCTCCGGCCCCATAGAAATCGACGGCGCCCAAAGCGCGGCCGTTACCTATCCGGGGTTTTTAGAACTCCTGGAAGCAAAAATAAGTTAAACCAAGCGGGGAAGAAAAATGGAAACATGGTATTCTGTAGCGGAGATGAAGGATTACGAAGAACTCATGGATTTTGGCAATTATGTCTTTAGCCATGCCCACGGCCCCACGGATTTTCCGGCCCTGCTCCCCAAACTCTATAAGCGGGAATACTTCATGGAGGGAATCCATTATATCGCCAGGGAAGACGGTAGAATTCGCGCGGCGGTAGGGGCCTATCCCCTTAAGCTGAAGATTTTGGGGGAATCCCTTCCCGGCAGGGGAATCGGCATGGTTTCTGTCCACCCCTACGCCCGGTCCAGGGGTTATATGCGGACCCTTATGGACATGGCCCTGGCGGACATGCGGCGGGACGGAATCGTGTTTAGCTGCCTGGGGGGACAGCGGCAGCGTTACGAATATTTTGGCTATACCCCCGCGGGAACACGGATAAGCTTTGAATGCCGGCGAACCAATATCCGGCATTTCCTGGGAAGTGATTTTTCCCCGGTCTTCTCCCTGCGGCCGCTTAAAGAAGGGGACGCGGAGCTGGAAGATATACACCGAATCCACCGGTCCAAGGCCGCCCATTTTGAACGGGACCGGGGGAAATTTTTCGATATTCTTTCCTCGTGGAAAAACCGGGTGTTTGCCCTGCTGGAGGGAACCCTCTTTGCCGGCTACATAGTTTACAACGATGCCGAAAACACCGTGGCGGAAATCAACCTGAGCGATCCCGGCCGCACGGCGGAGGCCCTTGCCTGTTTCTTAAACTATGCCGGGGGGAAAGACAGGGTATCCGTCATCGTCCAGCCCTGGGAAACGGCCAAGCTGGGGGCCTTCGCCGCTTTCGCGGAGGATTACCATATTTCCACGGCCTATAGTTTCGCTGTTTTTGACTGGCGGTCCTTCCTTTCCGCCCTGTTAAAACTCAAGTCCGCCTCCGGCGGACAGGGTTCCGGCTGTATCCTTCCTGAGGGGGAGGCGGCTTTCCGTATCGGCGGGGGGAACGGCGGGCCAAAGGAATCCTGTTTCCGCGTCACGGTACGGGACGGTGAAGCCCGGATAAATGCGGATTCCGGGGAAGGGGCCGTCGTCCTTGATCCCCTCCAGGCGATCCGGTTTTTCTTTTCGCCCCTGTCCCCCTGGACTCCGCCCCTGCCGCACCGGAATCCCCTCCTGCGGGGTATTCTGCCTTTGCCGCTGTTTTTTGAAAGCCCCGATGGGGTTTAACCCGGATACAATGGACTCGTTCAAAAATCCGGCTGGTTCTTTCACAAACCTCCCGGATTGTCCGTTTCAACAGCCCCGTTCAAAACCGGGGCGGGGGTATCTTCATTTTTTTCTCTTTGTGAGCTAATCTGATCAGATGATAACATTGGACTTGTTCAACAATCCGGTTGGTTGTCTCACAAGTCTCGCAGATTTGGCGTATTCCCTGCAGAAATCCGCCAAAATTTAGAGGAGGTCATATATGAAAGCTCTTATCATTGGAGGAACCGGCGTCATCTCTGCCGATGTGGTAAAATTTGCCATTGCCCAAGGCTGGGATATTACCTTACTCAACAGGGGACAGCGGAATAAGAACATTCCGCCGGAAGCCAAGTTTATTGAATGTGACGCCCGTGACGAGGGGGCCATGAAGAAAGCCCTGGAGGGGAAGCGCTTTGATGTGGCGGTTAATTTTATCGGCTTCCTCCCCGAACAGATTGAACAGGATATCCGGGTCTTTGAGGGCAAATGCGCCCAGTATATTTTTATTTCCACCTGCTGCGTCTACCAGAAACCGGAGGGCCGCTGGCTGACTACCGAATCCAGTCCCCTGCGAAACCTCAATTCCCTCTACGGCCAGCGGAAGATTCTCTGTGAAGAAACCCTAAACCGGGCCTACCGGGAAAAGAATTTTCCCATCACCATTGTCAGACCTAACTGGACCTACTGTCTGGGAACCATTCCTTTTATCTTTACCAGTTGGCGCAGTCCCTGGACCTTTGTGGACCGGCTGCAAAAAGGACTCCCCATCATCGTTCCCGGGGACGGACAGAGCCGCTTCACCATTACCCATGCCGCGGATTTTGCAACAGGTTTTGTAGGGCTTATGGGGAACTATCACGCTATCGGCCACGCTTTCCACATCACCGGGGACGAAGCTCTTACCTGGAACCAATACCTGGAACTGTTGGAACGGATTACCGGCACAAAAGCCCGGGTAGTCCATGTCCCCACCGATCTTATTGTCAAGCTGCTTCCCCACTTACACGATGATCTGGCGGGGGATAAGGCGGTAAATTTCCTCTTTGACAACACTAAATTGCGCCAATTTGTTCCGGGCTTTGCCCCCCGAATCTCCTACTACGAAGGAGTCAAGGATTCTATCGAATATCTGCGGGCCCGTCCCGAACTACAGACCATTGACACGGACTACGTGGCCAACTATGACAAAGTCCTGGCGGCCTACGGTCCGCTCCTAACATGAACTCCGTACTTTTAAGTTTGCGATGAACAACACCGGGAGAGATATAGCCATGAATGAGTATCGTATTTTATTAACCTGGGATGACGAAGCCTATGTCTGGCTTGCGTCCAGTGAAGATGTGCCGGGCCTGGCTTTGGAAGCCGGTTCCCTTGACGCTCTCATGGAACGTGTGAAATACGCGGTTCCTGACCTTCTGGACATTAAAGACGCGGATATTAAAATCAACTTCAGAGCGGAACGGCTTACCGAGCTGCATGTATAATAATGGCTGAATATGAAAAGAAAGTCCGGGAAGTCCTGAAACAACATGGCTTTGTTTTTCATCATCACGGCAGGGGCAATCATGACGTGTGGTTTAAAGCCTCAGTCAATATCAAGGTAACAGTTGATGGAAAGATAAAATCCCGGCACATGGCAAACCAGATTATGAAAGAAGCGGGAATTGATCATCACTTCTGACTTTATATGTCGTTGAGAGCAGGGAGCCGCCAAAGATGCGAGATGCAGACGGGAACGGGTTTGTTGTGTTATGCTTAATGTATGGTTG
Source organism: Treponema sp. (assembly GCA_031258265.1). Taxonomy (GTDB): domain Bacteria; phylum Spirochaetota; class Spirochaetia; order Treponematales; family Breznakiellaceae; genus JAISFT01. The sequence goes on from JAIRNB010000193.1 coordinate 5,865, forward strand.
CTGTAAAAGCCTATTTTTACGGTCATGTCTTTGTTCCCGAATCCCCGGTGAAAGCGGAAGTTAATCAGCCCGCCCTTATCACTATTCTGGATACTGAAACAACAAGGGCGGCAAAAAAACAACGCCTCCTCAGCCTTGCCGGAAGTATCTCTAATGAAGATTATCTTTTAATGAAAAAAGCCCTTGAAGATACCGAAAAGGTATTTCCCGATGAATGGTAGTGTTCTTCTTGATACTAATGTTATCATTAAAACATCCACCGATATTCCCGTACAATTTACCGGACCCATTGAGAATGACCAAGGCACATCGAAGCCGACAGAAGCACAATTTCTATATGTCATCGACGGTAAAAGATATTGACACTTTTATACGTATGTGATAATATGTATTATAGAGGTTATGCATGGACTATGAATGGGACACGACCAAAAACCTGGAAAACATCAGAAAGCACAAGGTCAGTTTTGAACAAGCCGTATCAGCCATAGAAGACCCCCATAGGCTTTTTCTGTACGATGAAGCCCATAGCCAAAATGAGGACCGTTATACTGTTATCGGAAATGCTGAAGGACGGATTTTATTCGTCAACGAAGTAGAGATAGACGAAGGTACAACCCGTATTATTTCGGCCCGGCGTGCCAAAAAGAAAGAGATGGAGGCATATTATGGCAATTGTGCGCTATACTTCGGAAACCATACCTAAACCTACCAGGGAAGATTGGGAACGGCTTGATAGTCTCAAAGATGAAGATATTGACTGCTCCGACATTCCCGAAATAAGCGATTTTTCCAAATTCCGCCCCTGGGAACAGCGCCAGATGTTTAAGCCGGTAAAAGTTGCGGTTACCTGCAAACTGGATGCTGATGTTGTGGCATGGCTCAAGCAGGATGGGAAGGGGTATCAGACCCGTATGAACGCCATTTTGCGGGAAGTTATGCTTCATTCCGGGTCTTAATAATTTTAATTTTTATATGTCATTTGTTGCCAGATATGCCGCAAAATACCTCTTGAACCGGATTGCTTCAATCCGATTTACACTGGCTTTCAGTTTAGCAAGGCCAAATAGTACACAGTCAAAGCCACACTTAAAAGCAAGGCAATCCAAACATCGGGCTTTAATGGCTTCTTTGGCAGTCATGATTGTTCCCCCTTTGTCCAATAATACAATAATCCATTCTCCAAAAGGCAAAGTATGACCGAACAGGACTTACGGGGCATTTTAAGTGCCAATATCAAGCGGTATCGCCGTTTAGCCCTCTTGAACACTGAAAAGGGGAGAGGCTTTTTCATTTCCCTAATCCTTGCGGAATGGCATGGAAGATGATTCTCTATGTCATCTTATATGTCATTCAAGTCTTTGCAATGATTAGGAACGCCTCTTGAATGGGAAGTTCACCGCCGGGACTGGTACGACGCACTATCCCTGGTGTTTAGATAGTTCA
>JAIRNB010000223.1 GCA_031258265.1 Treponema sp.
GTCCGGCAGAATTCCTTAAATTGTCCGGCATGGTAAAGATAGTCATAAGGGGAGTTCAGTATGATAGGATCGTAACGCCATACCACCCGCTTCCTGCCGAGCCGCTGTGACAAGCGGCAGAAACTGTCCAACAGGGCCTGTTTTTCCGGCAGATTCGGTTCCAGGTCCCTGCCGTAGGGCGTAAGGGTGAACTGAAAGTAATAGCGGTATCCCCGGCCGTCGATTTCGTCCAGGAAACGTAAAAAAGGGGCGGGATTTTTAGTCCAAAATACAAAACAGTCCACCGCTTCCGGGGAAAGATCGATCCGGCTTACCTGCGTCCCGTTTACCGGGTTTTTGACAAATACCTCGCCGGCCCGCAGGCAATCCATAAACCATTCCCCGTGGAAAGCCGGGATGTCACTGCGCCGGCTTGCGCTGATGATCATAGGCCCCCCGGGTCCGGGCCGGCGGGAAACCGGCCTTTCCCCGCCTTAAAAGCGGTTATTGTTCAAAAACTTCAGTTTTTGAACAACTCTACTACCTAATCCGGCCGTACCTTTCCGTCCGGTAGACACGGGTATCCGGGACCTTGAATTTAGGCAGTGACTTGTTCACGTTTGTTATCCGCTGGGCCGGGCTGGGATGAGTTTTGGTAAGCCCCCCGGCACGCCTCCCCTCGTTCCGCTCCAAAAGCTGGAGCATAGTAACCAGGCTGGAAGGTTCGTAACCCGCGGTAGCCAGCAGGGCCAGGGCGGCGGTATCGGCATCAAATTCCTGGTCCCGGGAATAGCCCTTATCGATCAGGGTGGTGATGATCTCGTTTACCGACTCGTCCATAATATTGGCCAGTTCTTTTACATCGGCATTACCCAGGGCCCCCGCCGCGGAAGTTCCGGTAACGAGGAGAGCATTGGTAATCCTGCTGTTCTTGATCGCCTTGATGCTGTGCTGTAACTGGATGTGGCCAATCTCGTGGGCAATAACCGCCGCCAGGGCATCCTCCGAATCGGCGCAGGCAATAAGCCCCCTGGTTACGAGGATATGCCCCCCGGAACTGGCGAAGGCGTTGATCTCGTCACTGTCCAGAATTGCCACATGGTAGCCGGAATAAATTTCCGGCCGGGGGGAATTGATCACGATGGTCTTACATATCTCGTTCAGATACTTGGTAAGGGCAGGGCGGCTGTTCCAAATGGCATAACGGTCAAGAATATTGGCCGCCACCGCCCGTCCTATGTAGTATTCCTGTTCGGGGGTAATCTCCTCAGCGGCCTTGCCGATGGCCTCGCTGGATTTGCTGATGGCGGTTGCCGTTTCCGCATCAATAACCCCCAGGGCCCCAGCGATCTGCGCCCCCGTACTGGTAAGTTCCGTCACGGTTCCACAGGACTCCAACCCAAGGGAAATTAGAAGAACCACCATGCCGGCCGTAAAAATAACGGTACGGCCGCTTCGACATCCTGTTTTACAGTTTTTCATTATTCATCCCCCATGGAAAGGCGGCCTTCCCTGATAAAAGTGAGGAGTTCGTCATCGCCCACCACCTGGGATTCCACAGCGTCCACAGCCCCATAGTTTACCGTATGACTACTCTTGTAGACATTCTCCACTTCCTCATTAAAGCCCTTTCCCGCCATGGCTACCTCCCTGGAAGAAGCGGAACTTCCCCCCGAAGCGGTAACCCGTTTGGCGCTAAGATTGGCATGGGCGGCCCAGCCATTAATCTGAACGGAGGACCGGATCTCCGCCCATTTCCCGTTTATCCTGACCACCGTCACCGGGTCTCCGTATTTCAGAGTTCCCAGGGTCCTGGCAAAAAACCCGGTCCCCGATTTGACCGCCAGGGACTTAGCCGTTACATAGGCCGTCTGTCCCTCCTTAACCTGGGCCACGGCGGCGGCCGTCAGCAGCACAGCCATACACGCAAAAATAACTATCCGTTTCAATGTAAACCTCCTCAAATTTCGCAAACAACAAGCGATACCCCATAGAAACCCGCGCGGAAATAACACGGCTATTCGATCATGTTATTCTTACGCGGCTCCCGGCACAGTACCGGTTTCCCAAAAACAAGCCCCTACTTTTCGGTAAGGTTGTCCACCCCGTCTTCCCATTTGTCCTCCGGCGGCGGGGACTTCAGGTAAGCGGCGCAGCGATCCAGGTAAAGCCGGGCAGTCCGGTCTTCAGGATTATTCCGGCAGATCGCCTTAAAAACATTCCCCGCCGCCGTAAAATTACGGCCCTCGTATGCCTTAAACGCCCCTTCCCATTGGTGAACCATTTCCACAAGGTCCGGCGGGGCCTCCTCCACCGTATCCAAAATCTCGTAAAGCCGGATGGGGATGTTCTTCCCCACCACCCGGACCCTGCTGAGGGGCCGCAGGATAAACCCATCCCCCAGTTTCGCCCTGGTGTATTCACTTGTCAGGATACCCCCGGTGTTGTACTGCTTGTTGATTCCCTCAAGCCGGGCCGCCAGGTTTACCGCATCCCCCATGATCGTATAGTCCATCTTATCGGGGGTTCCCATGTTACCCACCACCATGTCCCCGGTGTTGATCCCCAGCCGGGTAAACAGGGGTTTGGGATCGTCCCTGATTTTCAGAATCCCCTTACGCAGCAGGGCGTCCATCACATCCCCGGTGATAAGTCCCCGCTCCACCGCCTCCCGGTTGATCTCCCCTTCGGCCTTGTGCATAAGAATTGCGGAACGGCAGGCCAGGGAGGCGTGATCCTCCATGTATACCGGGGCGCCAAAAAACGCGATAATCGCATCCCCTTCGTACTTGTCGATGGTTCCCCCGTTCTGCAGCACGATGTCACTCATCCGGGTCAGGTAGAAGTTGAGCAGTTCCACCAGTTTACCGGGGTCCCCCAGGGCCTCGGAAATCGTGGAAAAACTGCGGATATCGGTAAAGATCGCCGTCATTTCCCTTTTCTCCCCACCCAGGTTAAGCTGGGAAGGATCGGCGATGATCTGATCAATAACCTTGGGGGAAAGGTAGCGGGAGAAAGCGGATTTAATAAACCGTTTCTGGCTGCCCTCGGTGGCATAGTTGTAAACCGTGGAAGCCAGAAAGGCCAGAATAACCGTAACAATGGGAGCCGCCATGGGAATCCACAGGTTGGCCGCCTGGTAACAGATAAAGTCCAGGCCGGTGATCAGAGTTAAGGCCAGGAATGTCGCCCCCAGGGCTGCGGGGATACGGCCCGGAAGGAGGGAAAGCAGGGTAACAAACAGCGCCGCGGCAAAAAGGATAAGCAGATCGAGCCACCGGGGGCTTTCCCGGATAAAATCCCCGGAAAGCAGGTTGTCCATCATGGTGACGTGCATCCCCACCCCGGGGTAGACCGCGGAAATGGGGGTACTGAAAATATCGAAAAGCCCCGGCGCATAAAGGCCAAAGAACACGTACTTGTCCTTAAAATCCTCTGGGGGCAGGATAGGCGTCCCGCCGGAACGGTATGTCTCCGCGCTTTCCAGTATTTCCCAGAAATCGTAGGGCACATAGCGATCCAGTTCCCCCTTAAAATGGAGAATCAGGTTCCCCCGCCGGTCCACAGGCAGGAGGCTGTCCCCCCAGCGAATCTGTCCTGCCTTGTAGTCCAGGTCCACCGTCTTGTCCCCCGCCGCCAGAAGGGACGCCGCCGCCAGGGAAGGGATCAAACGGCCGTCAAAGTAGTAAAAAAGCCGGCCCCGCCGCAAAATATCGTCCACCCGGTCGGGGATTCCCGTAACAGTCCCGATAGCCCCGGCGTTATCCCGCAGTTCGTCAATGGGGAATTGGGCCGCCAGGGGGGTGGAATCCTCCCGCCCCAGACGCAGCGCCGGCACACTTTCCCCCGGAATAAACAAGGGCTTGTCCAAACCCTCCGGCCAGGAACTCCGGTTTCCGGACTGACTACTCAGAAAGACCGTCTGTACCACCCGGCCAAAATCCTTCTCCGCCTTGACAAAGGAAGCATCGTCCTCCCGGCTGCTCAGTTCCCGCAGGGCCCGGACCAGAGCCCTGAACATGGAACCCATAGCCTGCCGGGAAGACTCGCCCTGGGCAGCCGCTTGCTGGGCCCGCTCCAGGTTCTCCACCGCGTTATCAATAATCTCGTCCTGTCGGGCATTCCGGTACACCGAAGGCTCGGTAAAAAGCATATCGAAGGCCACAGACTTGGCCCCCCCAAGCTCCATGTACTCCACCAGTTCCGCATAAGCCTTCCGGGGCCAGGGCCAAGGCCAACCCCGCTCCCTCTGAGCCCAATCCAAACTATCCTGAGTCAGCAAAATAAGGATAATGTCGTCCGAAGGCCGGGTCTGCCCCGCCAGAAGCCGCACCCGGAAGTCGTAGGTCTTATATTCGGGAAAATCCAGAACCCCGCCGATCATCAGCAAAGATGACGCCGCAAAAACCAGCATAGTAATAATAAACGCGGCAGCTATTTTTGGAATTTCCCTCTGCGATTTTTTCCCCATCCCGGCCCTCCGGCCCCACCCCCAAAGCAGAACCTATTCTACCCAGGGAAGCCTGGAAAGTATAGAGTTATCCCCGAAAAGTTCCGGGACCACCGGCCCTAAGAACTTGTGGGGGGAAGTTGCGGCAGCTTCGCTGCCGGTCCCCCGCCTCCAGCCCGCTTCGCGGTCTTCCGTCACCCCCCGCCCCTAGCAGCCTGTTGCACTTGTAGATTTTTTGCATAAATATGCAAAAAATCACGATTGTTAGGCTGCTTTCGGAGTTTGTAAGGTATAAATATTCACTGAAGTGAATATTTATACCATTTTAGGCGCGAAGCGCAACAAACTCCTAGGGCTCCGCCCAAACCCCGCATAGCTCCCTGCACATTCCGGGTTTTACCGCCCGCCCCAAATTACCGGACTCCACCCCTTGACAATTTTTCGCCGGCCCTGATATGCTCAAATAACATTCCCCTGTAGCTCAGCTGGCAGAGCAAGTGGCTGTTAACCACTGGGTCCGTGGTTCGAACCCGCGCGGGGGAGCTTTTAGGCCGTCCGAAAGGGCGGCCTAATTCTTTATAGGATAA
>JAIRNB010000275.1 GCA_031258265.1 Treponema sp.
CTGGGCAGGCTCTCCCCAGGTCCGGGGGGAGGATTTCTCCCCGGAACTTCCCCCCTCCGCCCCGCCGGCCCCCTGGGAGGAACTTTACCGGCGTTTCCTGGACGGGGGTTTCCTGATTCCCCCCGGCCCCGGCGCACCCCTCATCCTTCCGGGGTCCCTTTCCCCCGGTGAGGAAGCTAAACTGGCGGCCCTCCTTGGCAAATTTGGCGGATGATACCTTTTTACTCCTTGCATTTCGGTTTCTCCCCCTGCGATACTAATAATATGGACAGCGCCGGGATACTGCTTGTCCGGCTTCCCTGAATGTGGAGGAACTCCCTGAATAACTTATGGAGGAACTATGAAAGCGATTGTCCTTGGTTTGATCTTCCTCGCCGCCGCAGTTCTGGCGGCTCTCCCCGCCGGTCTTGGCTGGTGGGCCGATGTCCTGGTATTTCTCCGGGGCGCCCTGCCGGTCCTGGCGATCCTCATCGGCCTGGTGGCCCTGTTCATAGGCATCGCCGATCTCAAAGACAAGGCCGCCGCCAAAAAAGAATCGCCGGAAGAGGCGGATTAGCAGTCTGGCACGATTAAATCCGCGGACTGGGTGCGTCAGCCCCTTCGGGGCTGTGCAGTAAGGGAATTTATTATACAACACCGCTTCGCGACGGGCGCATCTGGCGGGAACCGGGCTTTTTGGGGCTCCATTTCCTCGCAATGTTTTTCAAGCCCATGAAAATTAACTTCATCGCCGCCTCCTCATTCGGAAATGACTGCCGGCGGCGAATGACTTTTTGAATCGCGGAATTTACCGGCTCAACAGCATTGGTGGTGGCGCCATGCATGGCGATACCGCCTTGCGGTCTTTGTACGGCGCAAACCTCACCGGGTTGCGGACCATGTGGATCATGCACGGTTGCACTTCGGTTTTCGGGAACACAGCGGCTATAGCTTCGGGAAACCCGGCCAGCCCATCGGCACAGGTAATGAGAATGTCCTTACGACCACGATTTTCATTTTCGCTGGAACATTCATCCGGAATTTTGCGCCTTTGTTTTCGGCCAGCCATAGCCGCGTTGCGCCTTCCCCTCCTTGCACACAATACAAAAATATGCTGCCGGAAGCGGGGGCGTTACGGGGGTGGAGCCCCCGGAGAGGGGGGCAGCGGAGGCCACCGCAGGGCCGCGAAGCGGAACGAGGAGGCCGGAGGGAGGGGGACCGGCAGCGAAGCTGCCGCGACTTCCCCCCCCCTCATGATTCTGCAACCGGAGGGGAGGGGGCGGGTCTAACAATCAACCTTGACACTTTCGGGGAATTTGTTATAATAACAAGTATGACAAAATATATGAATTTTGTCATGCAAAGGACTTGGCATGGCCATGGAGATCAGGGGGACCGGAAAGGCGGTTCCGGCCCGGAGGCTGAGTAACGGCGATTTGGCCGGGAAAATCGACACCAGCGATGAGTGGATTCGCTCTCATACGGGGATTGGGGCCCGGCATATTGCCGCCGAGGGTACGGCCTGCAGCGATTTGGCCCTGGAGGCGGCCCGGGAGGCGCTGGCCATGACGGAAGGCTGGCAGGGCGGGGAGCGGGAAAGCCGGGACCGGGCGGCGGGGGAGGCGGCTAAGTCCCTGGACCTTATTGTTTTGGCTACGGCGGGGCCGGATTTTTACGGCTGTCCCTCTACGGCCTGTGTGGTTCAGGAGGGGCTGGGGGCCCGGCAGGCGGCGGCCCTGGATATTACTGCGGGCTGTACGGGCTTTGTCTACGGCCTTGAGACCGCCGCGGGGCTTCTCTTGGCGGGGAAAACGCGGAAACGGGCCCTGGTTATCGGTTCAGAGCTTTTAAGCAGGCTGACTAACTGGGAGGACCGGAGTACCTGTGTGCTGTTTGGGGACGGGGCGGGGGCCGTGGTGCTGGAGAAGACCGGAGCCCCTTCGGAGGGTCCCGGACGGCAAGGGCTGGTGGCTTCTATCCTGGGGGCGGACGGTTCCGGGGCCGAACACCTGGTGATCCGCCGGGGGGGGACCCGGAATCCCTTCAAGACCGGGGAGACTGTGGAACTTCCCCCCCATATCGAGATGAACGGCCAGGCGGTGTACAACTTTGCCGTGAAGGCTTTTACCGATACCTGCAGGCGGCTTTTGGCGGAGGACGGGAGCGGTATTGACGATATTGCCCTTATCGTGCCCCACCAGGCTAACGCCCGGATTGTCCAGGCCGCCGCTAAACGGCTGGGAATCCCGGAGGAGAAGTTTTTTCTTAATATCGGGGAATACGCCAATACCTCGGCGGCCTCCATTCCTATTGCCCTGGACGAGTTGAACCGGGCGGGCCGCCTGAACCGGGGGGACCTTCTGATGACCGTGGCCTTTGGCGGCGGCCTCACCTTTGGGGGAAATTTGATCGTATGGTGAATGAATTTAAGGCGGCCTTTCCAAAAGCTGAAGTTTTGGGGAAGCCTTTGGTAACTATGGTATGACGGCTACTGCCAAGACAGCGTTTCTGTTTCCCGGCCAGGGGGCTCAGTATCCGGGGATGGCCCTGGACCTGCTGGAAACGGGGAGCCCGAAGCTGCGGGAACTTTTTGATCTGGCATCGGAGATCATGGGCCGGGACATGGCGGCCCTGCTGCGGGACAGTGATGCGGAGACTCTGAAACGGAGCGACCAGGCCCAGCCGGCGATTACCCTGGCGAATCTGGCCGCTGCGGCCCTGCTGGGGGAACGGGGCGTGTATCCCCTGGCCTGCGCGGGCCACAGCCTGGGGGAGTACGCCGCCCTCAGTGTGGCGGGACTTATCTCCGCGGCGGACTGCCTGTACCTGGTCAAACACCGGGGGGCGGCGATGCAAAGGGCGGTGGAGCGGTTGGCGGGGAAGGATAAAGGCGCGGCGCAGGGCATGGCGCAGGCCGCCGGTATGGCGCAAGCCGCCGGTATGGTGGCAGTTATCGGCCTGGCCCCTGGGCGGGTGGAAGAACTCACGGCCCGCTGGAGGGTGGAAGCTAAAGAAGCCGGGGCGGGGGAAGCCAGGGTTCTGGCGGATCTCTACGCCGCCAATTTTAATTCCCCCCGGCAGACGGTGGTTTCCGGCAGCGCCGCGGCCCTGGCCCTGGCGGGGGAACGTTTTCTGGCGGTGGGGGCCCGGCGAGTCCTGCCCCTTCAGGTGGCCGGTCCCTTCCACTCCCCCCTCATGGCGGGGGCGGCGGAGGAATTCCGCCCCGTCCTTGAGGGGATTTCCTTTAACGATCCCAAGATTCCCGTCTATTCCAATGTGACAGGGGGACGGATCGGTTCCGGGGCGGAGGCGAAGAAGCTGGCCCTGGAACAGATCACCGGCCCCGTGCGCTGGACCGCCGAAGAACAGGCGCTGGGCGGGACGGGGATAGAGCTTGCCCTGGAAACGGGGCCCGGCAAGGTCCTCCAGGGTCTCTGGAAAGATTCGCCGTGTTCCCTGCCCTGCCTTCCGGCGGGGACGGCGGCGGAGATAGGAAAACTGTTTGAATCTCAAGCCGTTTGAGCGTTAAGGAGGGCGTATGCGCCTGACAGGTAAAAAGGCCCTGATAACCGGGGCTTCCCGGGGTATAGGCCGGGCCATTGCGGAACGTTTCCTGGCGGAGGGGGCGGAGGTCTGGGGCCTTAGCACGAAGACGCCCGAAGACCTGGCGGAATGGTCCGCCGGGGGAAAGCTCCACTGGTTAAGCGCCGATCTCGGCAGCCTTGCCACGGTGGAGGGGATCATCGAAAAAGCCCTGGAAGAATCCGGGGGCTTGGACATCGGGGTGAACAACGCGGGACTTACCCAGGATACCCTTTCGTTCAGGATGAGTCTGGAAAACTGGCAGAAGGTTATTGACGTGAACTTGAGCGCCGCCTTCCTCGTGGCCCGGACCCTGGCCAGGGACATGATCCGCCGGAGGGCGGGGTCCATTATCAATATGTCCAGTGTGGTGGGTATCCACGGGAACGGAGGACAGGCGAACTACGCCGCCAGCAAGGCCGGTCTTATCGGCCTAACCAAGAGCCTTGCCCGGGAAACGGCGGGCCGGGGGGTCCGGGTGAACGCCATTGCCCCCGGCTTTATCGAAAGCGACATGACAAAGGCCATGCCGGAGGCGGCAAAGGAAGGGATGCTCCAGCTTATCCCGCTGAAACGGGGGGGCAGGCCGGAGGATGTGGCCGCCGCGGCCCTGTTCCTTGGTTCGGAGGAATCTTCCTACATCACCGGCCAGGTTCTTACGGTAGACGGCGGCATGTTCATTTAGGACTAGCAGCCTGTTGCAATGTAGATTTTTTGCCCAGGCGCCTGTGGCGCCCTATATGCAAAAAATCACGATTATTGCACTGCTTTCGGAGCTTGTAAGGTATAAATATTCATTAATATGA
>JAIRNB010000271.1 GCA_031258265.1 Treponema sp.
ACGATGGGGCCCGTGGCCACAACCGTCATGGCTAATTTAAGGGATTCCTTGGGCAGGTTGATCTGGGGAACGCTGTCCACCATGGAAGCGGCAAAGTTTACCGATGAAAGAATCTGGTACAGGGTGTACTGCAGGGGGTGGAGATTGGAACGTTCCACGAACATCATGGGGGTCCACCAGTCGTTCCAGTAATGAAGGGCGATAAAAAGGCCGATGGAAGCCAGGGCGGGCTTGCTGAGGGGCAGAACAAGCTGCCAGTAAATTCTAAAGTCCCCGGCGCCGTCTATCTTGGCCGCGTCAATCAGGGCTTGGGGAATGGAGGCGTTGATAAAATTTCGTAGAATCAGGATATACATGACGTTGAACATGGGGGACAGGAGCATTACCCAGTAGGTGTTCTGCAAATGGAGGTAACGGGTAATTGTCAGGTAATAGGCCAAAAGTCCGCCGTTAAACAAGGTGGTAAAATATAGGAAAAAGGCCAGCTTGTTCCGGTATTTAAGTTTTTTGCTGAACAGGGTATAGGCCCCCATGGAGGAAAAGAGGAGGCTTAAAACCGTACCGCTAAGGGTGATAAAGACGCTGTTCCGGTACGCCCGGAGAATCCGCAGGGGGTTCCTGAATACCATGCCGTAGGCGGAAAGGGAAAAACTCCCCGGCCTGGGGATAAACGAATAACCCTGGGTGATAATAACCTGCTCGGAGGTAAAAGAACTGACCGCCAGCATGTAGAAGGGGACCAGGCAGATAAGGGCCGTTAAAGTTACCGCCGTATACTTGATAACGGCAAAAACAATAAGATCCCCGGTCATCCTGATCCGGGCATGGGGTTTAGAATAACGCATTGTCGGGCTCCACTCTGCGGACTATGCCGTTGACCGTTGTAATAATGACAAGGCACAGTACGGACTGTACCAGGCCGGTGGAAGAGGCCATCCCGTAATCGGAGTTCCCCATGAGGGAACGGAACACCAGGGTATCAATAATGTCGGTATGGTCCATGAGGACCCCGTTCTTTCCCACCAACTGCCAGAACATATCGAATTCCCCCCGCATGATCCGGCCCACCCCCAGGAGGACCAGAGTCGCTATCGTGGGAAGGAGGGCGGGAAGGGTAACGTACCAAATCCGCTGGAAGATATTGGCGCCGTCAATTTCCGCCGATTCGTAGCTTTCCCGGTCTATCCCCATGATGGCCGCCAGGTAAAGGACGCTGCCGTAGCCCACCCATTTCCAGATATAGAGGACCGGGAGCAGCCAGTACCAGTAGCGGGGGGTGATGTAGATATTGATCCGGTTAAGGCCCAGGGATTGAAACAGGGTGTTGACGGCGCCGTATTCAAAACTAAAAAGGTTGTATACAAAGGCGGAGACCACTACCCAACTGATAAAGTAGGGGAGGAACATGATAGACTGGGTTACTTTTTTGAAGACGCTGTGTTCAATTTCGGAAATAAAAATGGCGACCAGAATCGAAGACAGGGTGTAACCGGCCAGGAACATCAGGTTGTACATTATGGTGTTTCGTATTACCAGCAGGGCCTTTCCCGACTTAAAGAAAAATTCAAAATTTTTATACCAGGGTTCAATCCACGGGGAAAAGAAGATACCGTCCCGGTAATTGAGGTTCTTAAACGCCACGATAATCCCCGTCATGGGGAAATAGGCAAAGACCAGATAAAAAATTCCGATGGGCAGGAACATTAAATACAGAGTCCTGTTTACAAACAGTTCTTGGCCCACTGTCCTCAATTTTCCCCCCACCGGCTTCCTCCTCTTAGAATCCGTCGGAACAGAATTCAAAGTTCCACTCATCCGTGGGGGCCCAAATGTCAGGGTCCCAGGAGGATACGTGTTCCCGGATAACCTCATCGTTCAAATCGTCAATGCCAAGGCCCGGCAGATCCGGCACATCTATAAAGCCCCGGTCCACCAGGGGTTTGTGCATTTTGTGGATCACCAGATCGTCCCACCAGGGTACATCGTTGGCGTGGAATTCGCAGGCCCAGCAGTTTTCCGTGGCTACGCCGATATGGGCCGCCGCCATGGCGTGGACCGGGGTGGCCGCCTGATGCAGGGCCATCCTGACTCCGTAACGCTGGGCCAGGTCCCCGATCTTTTTGGATTCCAAAATACCCCCGGCGGTAAGGGGGTCCGGGTGGGCTACGGTGATCCCCCCCACATTAAGGAGGGGCTCAAAATTCTCCGCCAGGTAGATATTCTCCCCCGTACAAATGGGAATGGTGGTGGAGGAGGTAAGCTTCCTCCACTGTTCCGGGTACTGGACGGAGATAGGATCTTCCAGCCAGGCGATATTGTACTTCTCCAGCCGCCGGGCCAGCCTGATGATCTCGTCCACCCCGATAGTACCGTGGTGGTCGGTGGCCAGGGGCACATCGTAGCCGATCACGGCGCGGACATCGGCCACATAATTTTCCAGGTAATCAAGGCCCTTTTCAGTGATCTGTATCCCCGTAAAGGGATGCTTGGGCGAGTGGTAAATAAAATCGTTGCGGGCCTTAAAGATCTCCATAAGCTGATCTATGTCTTTGGTGGCCCGGACCTTTTTCCGCTCCTCCGCGGCGTTATCCGCCCAGGGTGTGGGGTAAAGCTTCCGGGATCTCTCCCCCAGGACCCGCTGCTCATCCAGCCAGCCCAGGGGGGCGCTAAGGGCGCCGGGGATGTCCCGCAAAAGACCGATGCCCATGTCCATTTTGAGGATCGTGTAGCCCCGTTCCAGCCGCTTTTTCAGGGCGTCCCCCATATTTTCCCCGGCGGAACGTTCCCGGTTAAATTCAATATCCGTATCGCAGTAGATCCGCATCTTGTCCCGGAACTTCCCCCCCAGCATCTGGTAGACCGGAATCCCGTAGGCCTTGCCGGCAATATCCCACAGGGCAATTTCCACCGCGGAAACCCCGCCCCCCTGCCGGCCCTGGCCGCCGAACTGTTTGATCCGGCGAAACAGCTTATCAATGTTGCAGGGATTCTCCCCCAGGAGCCTCCCTTTAAGCATCAAGGCGTAGGTCTTGGACGCCATGTCCCGGACCTCCCCGAAGCCGACGATGCCCTGGTTGGTGTAAAGCTTCATCATGATACAGGCGTAGGGGGCCCCTTCCAGTTGGGCAAAGCGCATGTCGGTGATCTTCAGCTCGCTGGGCCGTGAATAGGTGTTCACATGGGCCAGGGTCTCTTCGTGACTGTCGTCTTTGTGCGGCATGATTCCTCCGGTCCCCCGCAGGACCGGATTACGGGGGGACCTGCGGCGGAATAGTATTGAGCTTCCCCCGAATGATCGTATTGTCCCCTGGGAATTTTCCCCTGTCAAGAAAAAAATAAAACTTGTTTTAATAATTTATTCTAAAATTCGGCTTATCCGCTGAAATGGGTTTTATTTATGGAATGGCCCGGACTTGCGGGCCGGCGGGTTAATTCCGCGGGTTGGACACATTCCCAGCCGCGGGGCTTTCATTACCCTCCAAGTGGGGCGTTGCGGGGCGGAAAGGTGCCGGCCCTGCCCCGCAGAGGGGGGTGCGGCGCAACAAAGCGGCGGAGCCGCGGCGTGCGCCGCGGGGGGGAGGCTTCCCCCCAAAATAGTCAGGGGGAATGTTCTATTAGTCCCAGTTTGGCGGAGATTTCCCGGGAAGCCTCAAGGATCAGGGCGGTGTAACGTTTAAGCTCCTCCTCTCCCATCCGCACGGAGGGGCCGGCGATGCTGATGGCCCCCAGGGGCAGTTGGCCGGAGCCGAATATGGGGGCCGCCGCGCAGACGACTCCTTCCTCGTGTTCCTGACGGTCAAAGGCGTAGCCCTGTTCCCGGATCAGGGCCAGTTCCGCCAGGAGGGCCGGTCCGTCGGTGATGGTGTTGGCGGTAAAACGGGCAAAAACCTGGTGGGCTATGTAATGTTCCTGCTCCTGGAGGGGGAAAAAGGCCAAAACCGCCTTTCCCAGGCCGGTGCAGTACAGGGGGGCCCCGCCGCCTACGGAGGAGGTCATGGTGGCTACCCGCAAAACCCGGTGGGATTCGATTTTTCGCAGGTATATCAGGTTTCCGTCTTCAAGGACCGCCAGGTGGATGGTTTCCCCGGTTTCCCTGGAGAGGAAATCCAGGGAAGACGCGGCGTAGCGCAGAATATCCCGGGAGCCGGAGCGAATCCCCGCCAGGGCGTTGAGTTTTAGGGAAAGGCCGTAGCGGTCGCCGGCTTCATCCCGGAACACGTAACCCAGTTGCAGCAGGGTTTGAAGAAAGCGAAAGGCGGTGCTTTTGTGCAGGCCGCAGCCCCTGGCTATCTCCGTCAGGGACAGCATATCGGCCTTTCCCAGGCTTTCAAGAATCGACATGGTCCGGGCAACAGAACTAACCAAGTCGTTCTTGCTTTCAACCTTGACGCCCATGAACTGTCCTCCGCTTAATGTTATTGTAAGGTGATTTTTAGGAAAACGAAACAGCAATAAGAAAAATGAAACGCTGTTTGATTTTCGGGGCTTCCTTTTTTCCAAATGCGGGTATAGTGTATTGAGATATGGAGGTTCCAGCAAGATATGGAGATTCCAGCAATGCGTGACAAGGTTATCGGGAGGATTTTAGAGGACAGGATCATCGCCATTGTCCGGGGGGCGGACGAGGACCTGATCCTTCCCCTGGGCGAAGCCCTTCTGGCGGGGGGCATTAGCATGATGGAGATCACCTTTAACCAGGCGAAGCCCGCCGGTTTCGGGGCCACCCTCCGGGGAATCGCCAAAATACGGGAACACTTCGGCGACAGGCTTCTGGCGGGGGCGGGGACGGTCCTTTCGGAAGCCCAGGTGGATATGGCCCTGGAGGCGGGGGCCCTGTACATCGTGTCCCCCAACACGAATCCCCGGGTGATCCGCCATACCCGGGACCGGGGGTTTGTATCCCTGCCCGGCGCCCTGAGTCCCGGCGAATGTCTTAACGCCCATGAGGCGGGGGCCGATTTTGTTAAGCTCTTTCCCGCTTCGGACCTGGGAACCGGCTATCTGAAGGCCATTCGGGCCCCCCTCAGCCATATCAGATTCCTGGCGGTGGGGGGGATCAACGAAAAAAACGCCGCCGCTTTTATCCAGGCCGGGGCCTTAGGCTTGGGGGTGGGGGGGAACCTGGTTAATAAGGAATGGATGGCCGCCGGCCGTTGGGACAAAATAGAAGACCTGGCCCGGCAGTTGGTGAAGGCGGTAAAAGAAGCGGCGGAAACACCGGAAACAGCAAAAAAAGCGTGAAAACGTGAATTGGGGGAAAGCATGAAACGGATCGTTACATTCGGCGAAATTATGATGCGCCTGAACCCGGCGGGGTATCTGCGTTTTGTCCAAGCGGGAAGCTGGGATGTAAGTTACGCCGGCGGGGAGGCCAATGTGGCCGCCTCCCTGGCCCAGTTCGGTATGGACGCCGCCTTTGTTACCAAACTGCCCAGCCACGAGATCGGCCAATGCGCCCTCAACGAGTGCCGCCGTTACGGGGTGGATACCAGCGCGATTGTCCGGGGGGGCCGGCGCCTGGGCCTGTACTACGTGGAAAAGGGGGCCAGCCAGCGGGCCAGCAAGGTGATCTACGACCGGGAAGCTTCGGCCATTGCCCTGGCAAAGCCGGAGGAATTCGACTGGAAGAAGATTTTAGCCGGGGCCCAGTGGTTTCATTTTACCGGCATTACCCCGGCCCTCAGCGATAACTGCGCCGCCGCCAGCATGGACGCGGTCAGGACCGCCAAAGAAATGGGCCTTACGGTAAGCTGCGACCTTAACTTCCGCAAAAAACTCTGGACCGGCGAAAAAGCCGGCCAGGTAATGGGCGCCCTGATGCCCTTTGTGGACATCTGTATCGCCAACGAGGAGGACGCCGCCGACATATTCGGCATCCGCGCGGAAGGGGCCGACGTCAACAGCGGCAAAGTCCGGGGGGAGAACTATATTTCGGTGGCAAAACAACTCTCCGGCCGCTTCAACTTCAAGAAAGTCGCCATTACCCTGCGGGGCAGCGTCTCCGCCAGCGATAACAACTGGTCCGCCATGCTCTACCAGGACGGGGAGGCCTTCTTCGGCCCCAACTACCCCATCCATATCGTTGACCGGGTAGGGGGCGGGGACAGCTTCGGGGCGGCCCTTATCTACAGCCAGCTTTCCGGCTGGGACAACCAGAGGGCCGTCAACTTTGCCGCCGCCGCCTCCTGCCTCAAACACACCATTGAACATGATTTTAACCTGATAAGCCTGGGCGAGGCGGAAGCCCTGGCCGCGGGGAACGCCTCCGGCCGGGTACAGCGATAGTACCATCAGTATTGCTGTG